>JAEUTS010000342.1 GCA_016787005.1 Bacteroidia bacterium | reverse complement strand
AAAAACGATAGACCTGTTCAAGGAAGTTCAACTTCCCCGCCCGGAGACCATATTCGATAGCTATCCTCACCAATTATCGGGTGGACAAAAGCAGCGGGTAATGATCGCCATGGCAATGTCGTGCAACCCTTCCATTTTAATTGCAGATGAACCAACGACAGCACTTGATGTTACAGTTCAAAAAACAATTCTTGAACTGATGCAAAAGCTGCAGCAGGAACACCACATGGGTATTTTATTCATCACACATGATCTTGGCGTGATCGCGGAACTGGCCGATCATATTGTGGTTATGTACAAAGGAAAGATCGTAGAGCAAGGTGCTACGCGTGATATTTTCTCGGATCCGCAACATCCTTATACCAAAGGACTCCTTGCCTGCAGACCACCTCTAAATAAGCGCCTTCATTGGCTTCCAACCGTTTCGGATTTTATGCAAACGGATGATGCCGGAGTGATGTACGAGAGCACTAAATCGATCAATGAGGTTACAGAAAAACTTATTATTACCGGGGAAGAACGCAAACAACATCACAAAGTAATTTACGCAAAAGAGCCGCTCCTTGAATTAAAAAATATTAAAACTTATTTTCCCATCCGTAACGGAATGTTCGGGAAAGCAACCTCATATGTAAAAGCGGTTGATGATGTGAGCTTTAATGTGTACCCGGGCGAAACGCTTGGATTAGTGGGGGAATCTGGCTGCGGGAAAACCACGTTGGGACGGACCATTTTACGTTTGATAGAACCTACCGAAGGAGAGATCATTTTCCGCGGACAAAACATCACGCACATTTCAACACGGGAGATGCGTACCCTGCGAAAAGATATCCAGATCATTTTCCAGGACCCTTATTCGTCACTCAATCCCCGCATTACAATAGGTGAAGCTATTATGGAGCCCATGCAGGTTCATAAAATTCACGACAATAACAAAATGCGAAAAGAAAAAGTGATCGAACTCCTTAACAGGGTTAACATGAACGAGTCGCATTTTTACCGTTATCCCCATGAATTTTCCGGGGGACAGCGTCAACGCATTTGCATAGCTCGTGCGCTTGCACTTAACCCGCAATTTATTATTTGCGATGAGTCCGTTTCAGCACTCGACGTTTCTGTACAGGCACAGGTACTCAACCTGTTGAATGAATTAAAAAAAGAATTTTTGTTTTCGTACATTTTTATTTCACACGATCTGTCAGTAGTAAAGTTCATGAGTGACCGAATGGTTGTTATGAATCACGGAAAGATTGCTGAAATCGGAGATGCAGACGACATTTACATTAACCCTCAAACTCAATACACTCAAAATCTCATTAACGCCATACCAAAAGGCGAACTATCCGATATTGAGGCCGCAATTGAGAGAAAAAAGAGTTGGCAATTTGCACAAAAAGAAGTTGGCAATATTTAGTTCAAACATTGTCAATTGATGACCGATAATCAAATTTCTCAAAAAAAAATTGCGCTTCTTTTTTTATCGGTATTTTTTTTAGTTACTTCCCTCCTCGCGTGGTTCTCTGTCGGCACCTATGAAAGCGGGGACAGCATACAGCATTATTTAATTGCACGTTATTCATTTGAACATCCTGAATTATTTTTCGATCACTGGGGAAAACCCCTTTTCACATTGCTGGCAAGCTCATTCTCCCAATTCGGATTTTTCGGCATTTGTTTATTCAACATCACTTGCGCCACAGTAACCGGGCTTGTTGCTTATAAAACAGCCAACCTGATCGAACCCCGAAGATCCTGGCTCGCTCCTGTTTTTGTGCTGTTTGCCCCTATCTATTACGTCACACTTATTTCAGGATTAACGGAACCATTGTTTTCACTGGTACTAATTACAGGAGTTTACTTTTGCTTGAAACAAAAATTTTTGATTGCAGGAATAATTGTTTCTTTTCTGCCATTTGTCCGTACAGAAGGATTTTTACTGCTTCCCCTGTTCGCGCTTGTATTTGTTACTCAACGAAAATATACTCTTTGCCTGTTGCTGTTTACCGGTACAATCATTTATTCCGTAGCCGGCTGGTTTCATTACCATACGTTATTCTGGATATGGAGTGAGAACCCTTATAAAGGCGCTGAAGATATTTATGGACGTGGCAGCCTGTTTCACTTTATTGGTAAAAATGAATTTATTCTTGGAACTCCGCTTGTAATTTTATTTGCGCTCGGCATTATCAACTATGTAATGTCTAAAAGAAAACCTTCACTTGCCGAACTGCTCCTCATCCCCGGAATATTTTTCATCTACCTCGCGGCTCATTCTGTTTTTTGGTGGAAAGGTCTTTACAGCTCATTGGGATTGATCCGGGTAATGGCAGGCGTAACACCGTTGGCAGGACTATTAGCATTAAAAGGGGTAAACTCCCTAATGGAGTTTCTTTCACACATCCGGTTGTTGAACAAATTTCATTTCTTACAAACAACAATTCTATCAATTATTATTGCTCTTATCATATGGATGCCCTTCAAACAACATCAATTCCCTCGTTCATTGGGCTATGAAGATAAAGTGGTGAAACAGGCCGCCGATTGGATAAAACAAGACCTGCCGGCCGCCTCAATGTATTGCTATCAATATCCTTACTTGTCCGTTTTTCTCAATCTTGATCCTTTTGACAGGAATCATTACACCCCTCTTTGGTCGATGCAGGTAGAAAATCTTCCGGCAGGATCAATAGTGATCTGGGATAGTCATTATAGTCCGAATGAAGCCAAATTACCATTAAGCAGGTTGAACGAAAATTCAAGTTTTGAATTACTGTATACATTTAAAGCAGATCCGGATAAAACTCCAGCCGATAAAGAATTATTTGAGGTGTTTGTATTTAAAAAAAAATGAATGCAAGTCGACCCACATAATAATCTGTATTCTGTTTAATATTGGATCTAAATTTTAACTTTGTGATATTATGATATTGGGCAAAAAACTTGTGATTGTTCTTCCGGCCTATAATGCCGGTCTTACCCTCCAACAGACCTATAGTGAAATTCCTTTCGATATAGTGGACGAGGTGATACTTGTTGATGACGCAAGTAAAGACAATACTGTTGAAGTGGCAAAACAGATCGGGATTAAGCACATTATTGCACACGAAAAAAACAAGGGTTACGGAGGTAATCAAAAAAGCTGTTACGATAAAGCGCTGGCACTAGGAGCCGATATTGTGATCATGCTGCACCCGGATTACCAGTACACGCCCAAACTTATCCCTTCAATGGCAAATATTGTTGCGCAGGGATTGTACGACGCCGTATTTGGATCACGCATACTTGGCAAGGGAGCCTTAAAAGGCGGCATGCCTCTTTACAAATTTATTTTTAACCGCATGCTTACTTTATCGCAGAATATATTAATGAATCAGAAACTTTCGGAATACCATACGGGCTATCGCGCATTCTCAAAGCAGGTACTTGAAAAGATCAATTACCAGGCCAACTCCGACGATTTTGTATTTGATAACCAAATGGCAGCACAGGTATTTTACGCTGGCTTTGAAATTGCTGAAGTCACTTGTCCAACCAAATATTTCAAAGAGGCGTCGTCAATAAATTTCAAGCGCAGCGCAGTATATGGATTGGGGGTATTATGGGTATCATTCAGCTACTTTTTGCAGAAGATTGGCTTGGCCAGGTTCAGGATCTTTGAATTGAAGTAGCGTCAAACTCACCTTAGCACTATTTATAATTTCCATTGTATTTTAACAAAAACCAGCTAAATTTAGACTTGTTCGTAACAGCGATCAAATCTAAAATCGTATTGCTCTTTTGTAATGCCGGAAAAAACAATGATAGATCAATCAATATATTCATTACAAGGCGATTTACGATTGAAGCTGATTGAAATGTATCATTCAGCCAATGCCGGCCACATTGCCTGTTCGCTCAGCTGCATTGACCTTATGATTGGTGCTCTTATTCATCATAAAAAGGAGGAGGACTCTTTTATTTTATCAAAGGGACATGCAGCGGCTTCACTTTATGTTTGCCTTAATCACACTGGTGAAATTTCCAACGAGGAATTAAAGACATTTTATAAAAACGGGACAAAATTACCGGCTCATCCGGCGGCAAATAAATTCACTGGAATTCCTTTCGCCCTCGGCTCTTTGGGTCACGGATTTCCTATCGCAGCGGGAATAGCAAAAGCCAACCAATTAAAAAAAAATACCGCCTATTCTTATGTATTAATGTCGGATGGGGAAACCAATGAAGGGACAACATGGGAAGCCGCACATTTCGCCGTAATGCATAAACTCGATAATTTAATTGTGCTGATAGATAAGAACGGATTACAGGGCTTTGGCCATACAAAAGATATTTTAGGAGATACCGCCAGTGAAGAAAAATGGCAGACATTGGGCTTTGAGGTGCTAAGTATAAATGGACATGATCTTGAACAAATAATAAACGGGATTGATAAATTAAAAAAGTCGAAAAACAGCAAACCAAAAGTTATTATCGGGAATACTGTTAAAGGCAAAGGAGTTAGTTTCATGGAAAATGAAATGAAATGGCATTATCTTCCATTAGATCCCGGATTATATCAGCAGGCAGTGAATGATATAAGAAAACAGTATCGTGCGTAAAGCTTTTTCAAATATAATAAGCAAGGTTGCCAAAGATGACAAGGTTATTTTCATCACAGGAGATCTGGGATTTAGTGCCTTCGAGAACATACAGGAAAGCATGAAAAACCGGTTTATCAATACCGGTGTAGCCGAACAAAATATGATAGGTGTGGCTGCAGGCCTCGCGCACAAAGGATATAAAGTTTTTTGTTACAGCATCGCTCCTTTTATAACATATCGCTGTTTAGAACAGATAAGAATAGATGTTTGCTTTCATAAGCTCCCTGTGTTTGTTGTAGGAAATGGAGGTGGTTACGGATATGGCATCATGGGCGCCACCCATCATTCTATTGAAGATATTGCCTGCATGAGCAGCATGCCGGGGATGACCTGTTATATCCCTTCATTTGTTGAAGATGTGGAAACCTCTGTTTTAGAAATTCTTGAATCAGGTACGCCGGCTTATCTGCGGTTAGGACTTGGGAAAAAAAGTCCGATCCAACAAACAAAACCGGAGTGCATCAATACAGTTTCTTCTTCACCGGAAGCGAAAATAACGGTGCTGGCACTTGGGCCAATTATTAATAATATAATTGCAGCTATGGAAACCGAAGGATATAAAGAAAAGGTGAATTTATTCTCTGCCGTTAAGCTCCCTTTTGACAATTTAAATGCTCCATTTTTGCAGAGTATTAGAAACACAAAAAAATTGCTTGTCGTAGAGGAACATATAGCCAGGGGAGGTATTGCGGAACATATCGCTTTAAGTTTAATGAATAAAAACATTCATTTGGACAAATTTAAATCTTTGCATGCGCTCGGTTATCCGAGCGGATTATACGGTGACCAGAATTATCACCAGGCACAATCAGGCCTTGATACGGGAAACATTCAAAAAACAATTAAAGAGTGGCTCACAAATTAAAAAGACATGCGATCAGCAACTAATGCAATGGCACTTGAAGATAAGATCAAAGGTTTAAAGGGCCCCATTTTTGTTTTTGGTGCCAGCGGTTTTATCGGCGCTAACCTTATCGAAACTATCTTAAAATACAGGAGCGACTGCTATGCCATTACGCACGACATCAGGCAGGCCTGGAGATTAAAATTGCTCCACCTGCATCCGGAGAACATTTTGTTTTGTGATATACTTTTTAAAAATGCTGTTCGGCAAATTTTTCAGCAATATAAACCACAGACAATTTTTAACCTTTCCGCCTATGGCGCGTATTCCAAACAAAGCGAAAACAGCCTTACATACGAAACCAATGTAATCGGCACGTTGAATATCCTGGAAGAGTGCGGTCATATTAATGCTTACGTGCATGCCGGCAGCAGCTCAGAATATGGATTTAACTGTGAATCACCTAAAGAATCAGACCCTCTTCTTCCAAACAGTCATTATGCCGTTTCAAAAGTATCTGCCAGTTACCTGATACAATATTTCGCTAAGATTTATCAAACACCCTGCACTAACTTAAGATTATATTCCATATATGGCCCCTGGGAAGAGCCCGACAGGCTGATACCTAAACTAATAGAAAATGCCAAACAAGGCAAATTACCTCCATTGGTATCACCCGACATCAGCCGGGATTTTGTTTATACCACTGATTGTGTAACGGCCTTTATTAATGCTGCTTACTATATGAACCCGAATATTTACGGAACATCCATTAATATAGGCACCGGCAAAAAAACTACCATAAAAGAACTGGCAGAAAAAAGTATTGCGTTGTTTAAATTAAATATTCAGCCCGAATGGGGCAGCATGCCCGATCGTAAATGGGACTTGCAGAACTGGTATGGTAATTACGAAAAAGCAAAACAACTTATTTATTGGGAACCGGAAACATCACTGGAAGCAGGTTTGCTAAAGACAAGTGAGTGGCAGGATAAACAAAACTATCATTCGGCCATACTTCCCGCGTTCAATGAACCAAAAAAATTAAACACGATAAGCTGTGTTATCGCTTGTTATAAAGACGCAGAAGCCATCCCCATCATGTATGAGCGTTTAGTAAAAATGTTTAACGAAATAAAAATCCGTTACGAAATTATTTTTGTGAATGACTCTTCCCCCGATAATACTCAGCAGGTAATTAATTCTATTTGCGAAAAAGATTCGGACGTGATCGGGATCACACATTCAAGGAACTTTGGTTCTCAATCCGCGTTTTTAAGCGGCATGGAACTATCATCGGGCGATGCGGTTGTATTGATGGATGGCGATCTGCAGGATCCTCCCGAAATAATCCCTGCGTTTTACGAAAAATGGTTAGAGGGCTTTGAGGTTGTTTATGGCAAACGAATAAAAAGAGAAACCTCTTTTTTCATGAATGCGAGCTATAAATTATTTTACAGGATATTCAGCAAACTATCTTATATACCAATCCCTGTGGATGCCGGCGACTTTTCATTAATGGATAGAAAAGTGGTGAATGAACTTATTCAGTTACCCGAAAAAGAACAGTTTTTAAGGGGCCTCAGAGCCTGGGTTGGATTTAAACAAACCGGGGTTGATTATATACGCCCTGAACGCATGTTTGGCAAAAGTACCAACAACTGGCGAAAGAATATCTGGTGGGCCAAAAAAGCTATTTTTTCATTTAGCTTCGTGCCATTGGAAGTATTGAGTTATATGGGATTTATCCTAACGGGAGTTTCTTTTCTTGCCATGATCATGCAAATTGTAGCGAGATTCCTTTATCCAAATATCCCTCATGGGATAACTACAATTATTGTTTTGGTCTTGTTTTTTGGAGGCATTCAATTACTTGCTGTTTCTATTTTAGGCGAATATTTATCCAAGGTGTTTGAAGAAAGTAAAGGCCGGCCTAAGTTTATCCGAAAATCTATTATCTACAGAGGTAAAAAATTAGACTCTGCAGCGGAGATAGAAAATCTCTCAAAAGCATTACGCTAAAATAAAATATTCATATGACAAATGATCAGATAGTTACCGAATGTCTTTTATGCAATACCAACGAACACACTAAAGTAAAATTCAAGCAAAATTTTTCTCCCGGGGATCTGAATGCCGATATTTTTTCTGCCCGAAGAACTACCGAGCACTACCATTACCAGATGCTTGAGTGTCAAAAATGCAGCTCTGTTTTCTCATCCCCTATTTTGCCTTATGAAAAAATTGAAAGCCTGTACAAAAGCAGTAAACAAAATTATGATAACGAAGTAAGCTATATTGCTGAAACATATATCAACTATGTGAAGAAATACGGTTCTGTTTTTGATCACAGGGATAAAGCGCTTGAAATTGGATGCGGAAGCGGCTTTTTTCTGAGAGAATTACAAAAGGTCGGCTTTAAAGAAGTGTTCGGTGTTGAGCCGTCGGAAAGCGCTGTAGCCAAAGCCGGCGAATTAAAAAGCAACATTTTTACGGGATTCTTTGAAAAAGCCAATTACCCCGCCAATTCATTTGATCTGATAGCATGCTTTCAAACACTCGATCATTTAATAAACCCGCTTGAAGTATTAAAGAAAAGCTATGAATTACTTAAGCCGGGGGGAATAGCCTATTTTATTGTTCACAACGAAAAGGGCCTACAGGCGCGATTGTTTGGCGAACAGTCGCCGATATATGATGTTGAACACATTTATTTATTCAATAAAAAAACGTTGCCGCTCATTACCCAAAAAGCGGGATTTAATGTAGTAAAAGTGTTTAATGTAAAAAATAGTTACCCACTCGGCTATTGGCTGCGAATGGCTCCTATACCACTGAAAAAACAAATTACAGCGGTGGTCGGATCATTAAGGTTATTGAATATTAAAATAGGTATTTACCCCGGAAATATTGGGATATTTGTGCAGAAGCCAGGTAAGAATTGAAGCGTCTCCTTGCACCATTCAGAAACCAATAATTTAATCCCAGTCGCAATAACTCTATTTTGTTGCTTAGATGATACCCTGAAAATCACAGGATAGGTACTATCCTTCTTTTTTGCCCTTAAATCTTGTGTAAGTATTATTGATGCCATAACTAATTGAGGTTATGGCTAAAAAGCAGAAAAATTTGCACTTAATTTGCACTAATGAGGGCTAAAAAGTTACATTTGCACTCCAATTAAAAACGGAAATATTTTTTTTAATCAAATTTTAAATGACTCCGTAGCTCAGTTGGTAGAGCAGCTGACTCTTAATCATCGGGTCCCGAGTTCGAGTCTCGGCGGGGTCACTAACAAAAAAACCATTTGACCAATTAAGGTTAAGTGGTTTTTTTATTGGGCCGCATTAAACTTGAATGACATGATCTTTTTACTCTGTAGGTTTACCCTTGCCGTGAAATAGCAATTCCCGCCGCCTTTAACAAAATACATTTCTTCAAAAAACTTTTCCGGCTTGGTACAGCATGCATTAACGTAAACTATTCTCTGCGACATCATAATAGAACCATAGTACTGCCTGTAATATTTATCCACCTGCACAGTTGTTGCCTGTGGAAATTTTTCTTTAATGTGCGCCTTTACAATAGAATCAACCAGAGTGATCTCATCAGGTATCGGCGTAAACCGTGAGGACGGCGCGTCATTGGTAGCATGTGTTGGCTTTTCCCTTGGGAATATAACCGTTTTAACACCCGCAGTATCCTGTGCGCTGCTTATGCATGTTAGTGTAACGAGTGCTAAAAAACATGTTATGGATCGTATCATTTTCGTTTGATTTTATTTGAAGCACAAATTACAAAATAATAAATACACCTGCAAAACAGGCAAGGCAACACTCCGGCAATCATCATCTGTCCATCAACAGATTCTTTTTCAATTCTTTCTTCATATGACTGAATGCTTTTCCAATGACAACAGAATATGCCTTATCAATAAAGGTCTCCACCGCCTTTGTTCTCTTATTTATCGTGGTTAAATAAAAATTGTTGTCTTCGTCCATATCGAGGGATATAGTGTACAGCTGAAGGATATTTTTGAGTTTGGTGGTGTTTTTCATTTAGTATTTTACCTTCCTGATCTTTTTATTCGCATAAAACGATTTGATAATCTGCTGCGCATCCCTGTTATCCGGGTATTTGGTAATGTAGCCTTCAAGTGTTTCAATATCCGTAACGCTTTCGCTTTTATCAATGTAACCGAAGCCTATGTATTTTCCATTGTGAACCTGTATAATGGAATTTTCATTCGCGGTCCTTCCCTTATCGAACATAAAAAAGGAACGGTTATTCAATCCTGCCGATTCAATAGCCTGTAGTACCCGTTGATTATAGGTTTCAGCGGGTTCCTTATTTATACATGCGCCATTGCACTGCTTTAGCTGGTAATTGAAACATGCTGCCTGTGAGTCGTAAAGCCCGGAAAGTTTCTGGCAAAGCGTGTATTCATTTACCAATTCATATAAATAGTCTTTAGCGGCATCGTGTGTAGCGAAAGAGGCAATTGGTGAAGATTCATTTGTAACTTTAATAAGCCTCAAATTTTTGTACCCATTCAGATCGTCGAATGTTTCAATGCCATAATTAAATGCAGAACGCCGTTTGGCGTGATTAAATAAAGGCTTGTGTGTTTTTATTTCGTGCGATTCCAGTAACAAAGCGACTAACTCGCTGCCTGTAAC
>JAEUTS010000220.1 GCA_016787005.1 Bacteroidia bacterium | reverse complement strand
ACTGAAGTCCCTAAGCACATGGTCATTATTGGCGGCGGAGTAATCGGACTGGAGTTGGGTTCGGTATACAGACGTCTTGGTGCAAAAATATCTGTAGTTGAATTTACCGATTCCATTGTAGGTACTATGGACCTTTCACTCAGCAAGGAATTAAAAAGGGTTTTGAAAAAGGATGGCTTTGAATTTTTTATGAAACACAAAGTAACAGGTGTTGTGAATAAAGGGAAAGAGATTGTTGTTTCAGCGGACAGTGATAAGGGAGAAAAGGTTGAGTTTACAGGCGATTATTGTTTGGTTTCTGTGGGACGTAAACCATTCACAGAAAATCTTGGCCTGGATAAGGCAGGGGTAAAGGTGGATAACAAGGGTAGGGTAGAGGTGGATGATCATTTGCAAACCAATGTGCAGGGTATTTTTGCAATAGGCGATGTAGTAAAAGGTCCCATGCTCGCTCATAAAGCGGAAGAGGAAGGAGTGTTTGTGGCTGAAACAATTGCCGGACAAAAACCACACATTAATTACAACTTAATCCCCGGCGTAGTTTACACCTGGCCCGAAGTTGCTGCAGTAGGTTTTACGGAAGAACAATTAAAAGAACAGGGAAAGAAATATAAATCCGGATCGTACCCATTTAAGGCCAGCGGCCGTGCACGGGCAAGCATGGATACCGATGGATTTATTAAAGTGCTGGCTGATGCAGAAACAGACGAAATATTGGGAGTACACATGATTGGCCCCCGTGCTGCCGATATGATCGCTGAAGCCGTTGTAGCCATGGAGTACCGTGCTTCTGCAGAAGATATTTCGCGTATGAGTCATGCGCATCCTACTTATACGGAGGCATTTAAAGAAGCTTGTTTGGATGCAACGGATAAGAGGGCTTTGAATATGTAGAAGGGAGCTATTTAGTTATTGGGTTATTGAGTTATTTTGGTGTTGGGTTATAGAGTTAGAAGTTAAAAGATCAGATATCAGTTATGAGTTTTAAGAGTTTCGAAGAATTGGCTGCTTGGCAAGAGGCAAGGAAGGTCAGAATTAAAATTTCTAAACTGACAAAAACATTTCCACCTGAAGAAAAATATAAGCTTACTGACCAGATTTTGCGTTCCTCCCGTTCACCGACAGCTAATATTGCTGAAGGGTACGGAAGGTTCCATCATCAGGAAAACATTCAATTTTGCAGAATGGCCCGTGCTTCGTTAAATGAAACAATCGATCACCTGATTTGTGCCTTTGATGAAGAATATATTTCCATTGAACTTTTAAACGAGTTCCGTAAGGAAATAGCCCATTGTATCAAAATACTTAATGGGTACATTGCGTACCTTAAAAAAGCCAAAGAGGGCAACTGATTTTTTTAATGTAAGCCTGAATAACTCATAACTTAATAACCCAATAACTTTTCCTTTTGAAAACCGGAGTCCTACTAATCAATCTCGGCACCCCCGACAGCCCCTCCACAGCTGATGTGAGGAAATACCTGACAGAATTTTTAAATGACCCTCGTGTTATTGACATAAATCCCATTGCGCGCTTTTTTTTGGTGAATGCGATCATTGTTCCGTTTCGCGCATCAAGATCGGCGAAGTTGTATCAGCAAATATGGACTGAAAAGGGGTCGCCGCTTTTAATTCACGGACAAAGTGTGAAGGAAAAATTGCAGAATGCGTTAGGAGATAATTATATTGTTGAATTGGGTATGCGTTATCAAAGTCCGTCTATTGATTCTGCTTTGTCTGACATCCGTAAGCAGAATGTTTCAAAGATAATAGTGCTTCCTTTATACCCTCAGTATGCTTCATCAAGTACAGAGTCATCCATTGATAAGACGAAGGACGTGTTAGGTAAATGGGATGGCGCGCCTCCTGTTAAGATCATCACTAAATTTTATGATGTACCGGGTTATATCGATTCAATAGTGGCCATTGCTGGACAATACAATTTAAATGAATACGATCATTTTTTATTCAGCTACCATGGTTTGCCTGAACGACATATTATAAAAGATTCGGCACATTTTGGTACAAATACCTGCGCGTTTGGAAGTTGTTGCGATAGTGTCAATGCCAATAATCAGTTTTGTTACAGGGCGGCTTGTTTCGAAACAACGCGTCAATTGGTAAAGCGGTTGAACATTCCTCAGGACAAGTACACAACTGCATTTCAGTCACGGCTTGATGACAAATGGCTGAAACCATATTCGGATAAAGTGGTTGAGGAAAAGGCCCGGCAAGGTGTTAAGCGGATGCTGGTATTTTCTCCCGCTTTTGTTGCGGATTGCCTGGAAACAATTTATGAGATTGGGGTGGAGTATAACGAAATATTCCATGAACATGGTGGTGAAAAGCTGCAATTGGTTGAAAGTCTTAACAGCCACCCTGTATGGATCCAGGCATTGAAACAAATGGTATTGGAAAATTAAGTTTGTCGAAAGGATTATTTAATCACAAGACGCTGTTTGTAAACTTCATCACGAACTGAGCCGATAACCATATAAACTCCCGGACTAAGTTTTTTTGACGCATCGATTGCTTCAAGGATGGATCCATTTGGATCAGTTAATGATATCTTTGAGAATACGGTTTGTCCGAGTACATCAACTAAAACAACTAAAACGTTTTCTTCACCGGCCAATCCTTTAATTTTTATATAAATGTTTTCCCCATGAGATGGGGTAGGATAAACAGTGAGTTCTCCGCCATTTGCATCACTGCCATTGGTTAATGCAAGTGTTTTCGAATAATAATGCTTTCCATCATAATCAACATTTTTTAAACGGTAATAGGTAAGATGGAAAGGATTGTCATCTGTGGTATTGTATTTTGATAATGCTGAAGTGTTACCGTTTCCAAGAATTTTTTCAAATTCTTTAAATGAAATGCCATCCACCGATCTTTCTAAAATAAAATGATCATTGTTAACTTCTGATGCCGTAATCCATAATAGTTCGTTTTTACCTTCTTTGTTCTCGCCAGTAAATGAAATTAGTTCGATAGGAAGTGTTGAGTTACAAGCCCCCGGGACTCTGAATCTCCACATGTCATTCAGGTAGCCCGTGCCGCCGACAGTAGGTGTAGTATAACCAAGGCCACCAAACAAATACAGGTTGCCGCTATTGTCTATCCAATCTGTATGAGTCAAATGGTATCTTGCTCCGGGGGTATTTGCAGCAGCGCTTGTTCCCTTTGTTCCATATACACCATAGTTATTTATGACACTGTTGCCGTTTGCCCACATCCATTTGCCGCCTGAAAAATCATAAACCCACATATCACTTAAGTATCCTTTAGTTCCGGAGCCTGAACCATAACCTTCTCCTCCCATCATCCAAAGATCGTGTGTGGTGTTATCTATCCATGTCGCCCCATACCTCCGTCCACCCGGTTGATTAGAGCTTGCAAGTGTACATTTGGTTCCATGGTTGGCTCCGGTTGTATTGAATACACTGTCTCCGCCTACCCAGGTCCATAAGTTCGTTGCAATATTATAAGTCCAAAGGTCATTTAGCACATTTGCCGTGCTACCTGATCCCGGGTATCCATGTCCTCCCATTAAATAGAACAGCCCATTAACATCTTGCCATGATAGAGGAGAATACCTGGCGCCCGGTTTATTTGAAGCCGCCGCAACTCCTTTTGTGCCGTATATTCCGTTCTTATTTCTTGAGCTGTCTCCGGTTATCCATGTCCAGTTGCCCGTAGATACATCATATTTCCACATATCATTCAACTGGCTTTGTGTAGCCCCTGAAGCGCCATTTCCAAATCCGCCAAAGATCCAAAGATTGCCCGAAGCATCCTTCCAGTTGCCTGGCGCATGTCTTGCTCCCGGATTATTCGCAGCAGCAGCCGTTCCCAACGTGCCGTAAACCCCATTTCTGTTTGCAAGTGTATCGCCTTTTAGCCATGTCCACTCCCCGGAAGTCGGGTTATATTGCCAAAGGTCGTTTAGTCGTCCGCCTGAGGGAGATTTGGCATTACCTTGCCCTGCAAAAGTCAGGAAATTTCCTGAGGAATTCACCCAACAAGCTCCATTCCAGCGGTAGCCGGGTTTATTTGAAGCTGCCGGTACACCCTTTGTTCCGTAAGTACAGTATTTGCCACCTGCGCTGCTATCACCTTTTACCCAAGTCCAGTTATTTGTTGCAACATTATATTTCCAAAGGTCGCTTAATGAAGTAAAACCGCCAGAGTTTGCATAGCCATCACCACCATAAAGCCATAAGTCTCCTGAATTATCTGTCCATGTTAACTGTCCGTCGCGCGAACCGGGATTATTTCCGGCGGCTTCAGTACCCATCGTTCCATAAATACCATTTTTATTTTTCGCACTATCACCTTTCATCCAGGTCCATTCACCACCTTGTGAAAATCCGGTAATATAGAGTAGGGTAAAAAAAGAAAAAGCCAAACACAGCCTATGGTCACAATAAATATGGAGCTTAATTTTCATTATTAATTTTTCTGATAAAATATATCAGGATAATATTTATTGATCCGGATGCAAGCGAGGAAATATAATAATAATATCGCCTCATTTATTCAATTGAAACGAGTAAATTGCTTATTAAGTTACATATAAATACGATAAATTGGCTCTTTTAATAGATAAGAAACTGGGCTTTTTTCCAGATCAGGAGCAATTTAGATGGTAACAAAGTCTGATTTCAGAAAAATTTGCATGTAAATACTTAATATCTTGTTGCGTGATGCGCGAATACATTAAAATAGAATTAGGTAATGAAAAGGAGTTTGTTTTGAAATTATTGCACTGGTGCAGTACATTTGAGAATGTAAGTTTTTTAAATAGTAATGGTAATTCATCCGCTCCTTATGAGCATATTGACGTTGAACATACCTACGATCTGATACTGGGTGTCGATTCGGTTACTTCCTGTGAGTTCAATAGTAATAATGATTTCGGAGAGTTAAAGCAATATTGCACGCAAACCAATGACTGGCTATTCGGTCATTTTTCATACGATCTGAAAAATCAGATTGAAAGTCTTTCCTCCAATAATTTTGATGGAATTGAATTTCCGGAGATCAGTTTTTTTCAGCCTACATATTTATTCTTACTCAAAGGAAACAATCTTCAAATTGGCTATTTAAGAGATTACTCGAACGAGTCTGAAATTAGGAAGCTTGTGGAATCAATTCGGCAATTTCCAATTGCCAACTGCCAACTTAGTACCGAAAGCTTTAAAATCAAAGCCAGAATTACAAAGGGGGAATATATTGCTAAAATAAATAAGATAAAACAACACATTCACCGCGGCGACATTTATGAAATGAATTTTTGCATGGAGTTTTTTGCCGAACAGGCAACCCTTGATCCTGTACAGACATATTTGTCACTGAACGAAATTTCCCAAACACCTTTTTCGGCTTTTTATAAAGTGAAGGATAACTATTTGCTGTCATCTAGCCCCGAGCGATTCCTGAAGAAGTCAGGGAACAGGCTTTTGTCGCAGCCGATAAAAGGTACGGCAAGGCGCGGAGAGAATTTATTTGAAGACGAACAATTAAAGAGCAGACTTCGCTTTGATGAAAAGGAGCGGAATGAAAATGTGATGATAGTTGACCTGGTTAGAAATGACTTATCCCGTTCTGCTGTAAAGGGGAGTGTTAAAGTGGAAGAGTTATACGGGGTGTATACGTTTAAGCAAGTTCACCAGATGATATCGAGTGTAAGTGCTGAATTAAAAGAAGGTGTACATTTCGTTGATGCTATTAAAAATGCTTTCCCTATGGGTTCCATGACCGGGGCACCAAAAATCAAAGCCATGGAATTGATAGAACAATATGAATCCACAAAACGTGGTTTATACTCAGGAGCGATGGGTTATATAACACCTTCAGGAGATTTTGATTTTAATGTGGTAATCAGGAGTATTTTGTATAATGCTTCCGAAAAATATTTGTCGTTCATGGTGGGAAGCGCCATAACAAGCAGGGCTAATGCTGAGCAGGAATATGATGAATGTGTTTTGAAAGCGAGTGCTATGCTTGAAGTACTCGGAGCGCCTCATTTGGAGTCGGATAATTTATATACAACAGGAGATGCTCAATCGGTTTAAGAAATTTATTTCTGATAAAAATCTGTTCACTCCTGAGCATAGGCTGCTATTAGCTGTAAGCGGAGGAGTGGACTCTGTTGTGCTTGCATATTTGTGTTATAGAGCGGGATTTAACTTCAGTATTGCACATTGTAATTTCGGCCTGCGTGGAGAAGAGAGTGAAGGAGATGAAAAATTTATAGAACAGCTGGCCGGCAAGTTTAATGTACAATTTCATACAAAGCGCTTTGATACGCAGGCTTTTGCCGGAAAACGCAATGTTTCTGTTCAAATGGCTGCAAGGGAGCTAAGGTATAATTGGTTTGCGGCAGTCTGTCACCAGGAGAAATATGATCGTGTTGTAATTGCCCATCATAAAGATGATGAAATAGAAACTTTATTCATTAATATAATTCGCGGCACAGGTATCAGCGGCTTGCATGGCATTCCTTTGCAAAGAGATAATATTGTTCGCCCTTTACTGTTTGCCACAAGGGTTGATATCGAAAACTATGCTAAGAATAATAAACTATTGTTTCGCGAAGACAGCAGCAACAGTTCTGATAAATACATCCGGAATAAGCTTCGGCATAAAGTCATTCCTGTTCTAAAAGAAATCAATCCTAATCTGGAGGCTGCCATCAGCAGGGATATCGAACACTTTCAGCAGGTGGAAAAAATTTACAA
Source organism: Bacteroidia bacterium (assembly GCA_016787005.1). GTDB lineage: Bacteria > Bacteroidota > Bacteroidia > JABDFU01 > JABDFU01 > JABDFU01. The sequence goes on along the minus strand of JAEUTS010000220.1, from coordinate 7,871 downwards.
GGAAGCGATTGGCAGAAAGCTTGCAAAGCTTATCGTAAAGAGGAAGAACGGAATTGAAGCGGATGTGAGAAAGCTGTTAAGGCTTAATCCCGCCCCTGTTTATTTGTATGAGTTGTTGAGTCCTTATGGTTTTAATGATACTGTTTGCAATGATGTATTAAAAGCAATGATCGATGATCGCACAGGCAGACGATTTTTTTCGGCAACACATCGTTTGGTAAAGGATAGGTTGCGACTTATCATTACTTCAAATACGGTTTCAGGCGAAGAAGAATACCTTATTCGGTCAGGGATGAAAAAATTAACTGAGCCGCTTTCATTGACCGTTTCAAAAAGTAAAGCGGTTTCATATAGTATTCCCCGGTCAAACCGGGTGGCAAGTCTCGACTTTGATAAATTGAAATTTCCTTTGACTATTCGTAAGTGGCGAAAGGGTGATGCTTTCAGGCCATTGGGTATGAAACATAAAAAAAAACTGAGCGATTTTTTCATCGACAATAAATTTTCATTAATTGATAAGGAGCATACATGGTTACTGACATCCGGCACCGATATTGTGTGGGTTATCGGGTACAGGCTTGATGATCGTTTTAAAGTGACCGATAAGACAAAGAATGTTTATGTTATATCTGTTTAACCCAACTTATGCAGTAGAAAGGAGCAAAGCGACTGATCTACCTGCATTAGTTGGGTTTATCCCGATTTACTAATCGCTATGCATTAGAACTTTTTCTAATGCATAGTTTGGGTTTAATTTAATTCTGAATCCTTAATAATTTATCTTCCGTACTGTTTTTTATAACTATATTTAAGTAATGGACAATCCGATCCTTTTTGAAGAAAAACAATACCTGGGTTCAAACAATCAATCCATACTTCGCAGAACAGTATTGGCATTGTTTTGTTTTATAGCATATTATTGGTCAGAGAATCCAAAGCCGGTAGATGTATCAGGTATTCACATTGGTTCGTATCCGGTTCAAAGTATTGAAAATTCGGGTCAACTGTTTTTTATTATGGGTGTCATTATTCTGTTGTTTTCAATTGGTCTTGTTTTTATTGTCCATATGCATACAACTGTCCAGAATGACGGCATTGTCCTAACCGGATTATGGACATCGAGGAAGGTGAAGGTAAAATTTGCCGATATAGTTTCGGTCCGGAAAGTGAGGTACCGTAAACATTCTGTGGGTCGTTCTGTATATAATCTCCATAGCAAAGGTAAGATCCGCTTTTACACACGTGGAAATGAGCTTGTTGAGTTGACTGATAAGACAGGGCTTAAATACCGTATCGGGAGTCAGAGAGCTAGTGAATTGCTTGAGATAATAAAGGAAAGGCTGAACGAAAAGGGCGGGGTATAAATTTTTTTTACTTTTTTTGTAACGTTTTTTAAAAAGCTGCGTTAAACTTAAATAACAATGTATTATGGAATCTAACTTAAAAAAGCCTGTCGTAATTGAGAAAGAAGAAGTGGCCAATCTCCGGTTTCCTGCTCAGGAGGTGTTGGTTTCGGAAGATGAAATAAAACTGCGACGGGCTGAATTGGATAAAGCCCTGAAGTTAGGGAATGTTGAACATGGAAAAATAAAGGTAGTATTCGAGGACGATAATGGAATTAAGCAAATTGAAACAACAATATGGGGTGTAACGGATAAAAGGATTATTTTAAAGCATGGAATTGTACTCCCCATTCATCGCATTCACGAGATAAAAATTTAGTCAAAACTTTTTTTCTTGTTTGGTTTAATTGTTTTTGATTAAATTTTCCACAAGCCGGTGTCACTCGTTGGTACCGGCTTTGGTTTGTTTAAGGGTTTCCATTATCGTTGCACCATCTGTAAATTTGATTTAATCAAAGAAAAGGAAGGATGCATTAAACCTTTACTTAAAATACACGTCTAACAGGAAACCTGAAAAAGTATGATGAAGAGAAATACAATATTTCAACTGGTCTTATTGATAACAACTATTGTGATCACAAAGGCGCAAACCGTCAACACGCAGTTTGGACAAATTCAAGGTAGTTTGAATGGAACCGTTTACGAATTTTTGGGTGTGCCATTTGCAAAACCACCTGTTGGCAGTTTGAGGTGGAAAGCTCCGCAGGATCCATCTTCCTGGACAGGGATATTGAACACCACCGCTTTTGCACCTGTTTGTCCTCAAAAAAAATTTGTACAGGGCGACACGACTTTCACCTTTGAAGGGAATGAAGATTGTTTATACCTGAACGTATGGACCCCGAGTATCATTGCAGGAAACCTGCCGGTTTTGGTGTTTATTCACGGCGGAGGAAATCAACAGGGAGGAACGAGTGAGATGGCAGGAGGAACCCAATTCTATTATGGAAAAAATATGGCTGAAAGAGGAAATGCAGTTGTTGTTACAATTCAGTATAGATTAGGCCCTTTAGGTTTTTTGGTTCATCCGGGCTTAGAGCCTGAAAATACAAATGGTGTTTCCGGTAATTATGCGGTGCTCGACCAGATATTGGCATTAAAATGGGTGAAAAATAATATTGCAAATTTTGGAGGCGATCCTTCCAAAGTAATGATTTTCGGACAAAGCGGAGGTGGTTTGGATGTTGGAAATTTGCTTTCAACCCCCTTGGCGGCAGGCTTGTTTCAAAGGGCTTGCGTACAAAGTGCAATGCCTGTTGTAGATGATTATAACAATTCTAAAAGTGAAGGGATCGCTTTTGTCGATAGTTTTACAACGACAGGAACATCTATTCAGAAAATAGCGTATATGCGTACTTTACCCGCTGATACGGTAGTAAAATATGAGACACCTCCGGTAAACGGAGGCGCTGTAGGTCTGGTCTGGCAGCCCGTAGTTGACAACGTTGTTTTTACTGCTAAACCATTTCAAAGTTTTCAAAGTGGTAATTTCAATAAAGTCCCGTTAATTATCGGCTCAACTTCTGAGGAGATGAGCCTTTCTGCTCCCCCTACAGTATTGCCGGCCTATGTAACTGCATTAATTGCCGCCAGTGTCCCTTTAACTTTACGGCCTCAGGCAAGCATTTTATATCCGGCAGGTACTAATAACACACAGGCAAAACAATCCTATATAGGTATATTGACTGACGCGCAGTTTACATCAACCACAAGAAGAACCGCACAATGTATAAGTCAAAATCAAACGGAACCGGTTTGGAGGTATTTTTTCACATATAAGCATACCGTTTCTGCATTAGCGGCATTGGGAAGCTATCATGGTATGGAATTGTTTTATGTGTTTAATAATTGGGAAAATGCAACATTGGGTAAGGGTCTGCTTTTTAAACCACAGGATGATTCGGTTCAAAAATTGATGTTGAATTATTGGGTCAACTTTGCGAATACAGGAAACCCTAACGGTTCAGGACTTGTTAATTGGCCCAAATATAAGAGTTCAATGGATTGCTACTTAGAGATAAAAGCAACTCCTGATGGCAGTCAGTGCGGATTGAGAACAGCACAATCAGACCTTTGGGATAATGTGGCAGGTTTTGCTGGCTGCACAAGTTTGGTTGGGATAGAAGAGACCAATACGGATGTCGGATTTTTAGTTTACCCTAATCCAACCCATGGAGTAATAAATATTAAACCTCCAATAAATAATGAACAGTTTACAATTACTATCTATGATTTCATGGGAAAGAAAATTTTTTCTGGAAAAAACACATTCAAAATTGACTGCTCTGATTTTTCAACCGGAATTTACATGGTAACAATCGACCAAAATGAACATCAGATACAGACAATTAAATTAATAAAGCAATAATACTCAGGATCGTAAATTGATCCTGATAGTAAAACACTTCTGTTTTAATCTGGTGCACCACAGATTTCTCTTCCAGGATTCCTTCTCCTTTTGAGAATGGGAAAATGAAGTGGATAAGAAGTAAATTTGTCGCACACCCGTTTTAGTCCCTCCGATAAAAATTCCGTAATTTTACAGTTCATACGGGTAATTATGAATTTTAGGGTCAGTTCTATTAACAGATCATTCACGGCATTATTCATTTTAATATTGTCGCACAGTTCGCTTTTTGCGCAAATGAACCCGCTTGCGCAGATAAAGCATCCGGCTAAATGGAGTTATTCAATCCTTAAGATCAGTGAGGGCGAGGTTGAACTGGTTATGAAAGCCGCCATTGAAGATAAATGGCATTTATATTCTCCATTTCAAACGTATAAAGACGGCGATGGACCGCAGCCTGCTGTTTTTACGTTTAAACCTGATAAGAAAAACTATCTCCTTTCCGGTAAATTAATTGAAAGCAATGCGATAAAAGAGAAAGATGAGATATTTGAAGTAGATGTACGTTATTTTAAGGATGAAGCTACATTCCGGCAAAAAATAAAGCGATCATCGGGCGATCCATTTACAATTACAGGGACTATTTCCTACCAGGTATGCAATGAGGGAATTTGCATCCCGGAGGAAGAGCGGTTTGCTTTTAAAATGGAAAAGGTTGAACTTCCTCCTGTAATAGATACCGCCAAAGCAGACCCTGCTATCATTGATACAATTTCCCCTGATACGGCCAAAAAGGTTATAGTTGAATCCGTTGTGCCAACCGTCTCTGTTGCACCAGTTGATGATTGTAGCCCATTTACATCTTTTTGGTATGGGCTGCTTGCCGGGCTGGGTGCATTATTGGCTCCTTGTATATTTTCAATGCTTCCCTTAACAACCGCATTTTTTGTAAAGCAAAGTAAAAAGCGTTCGCAGGGCATTCGAAAAGCTATGCTCTATGGGTTCTTTATTATTCTGATCTTCGATGTGCTCGGGATTGTATTCGGTAATTTTGTTTACGGCATATCTTCTCACGAATATTTCAACTTATTTCTCTTTGTTTTATTTATGGTATTTGCTTTCTCCTTTTTCGGAGCCTTTGAGATCACCTTGCCGAATGCTTTGGTGAACAAAGCCGATAAAGCATCTGACCGTGGCGGCGTTATCGGGATATTTTTTATGGCCCTGACATTGGCGCTTGTTTCTTTTTCGTGTACTGTTCCGTATGTAGCCGGTCTGATCACATTGGTTAATTCAGGAAATATTATTTGCCCCCTGATGGGTTTCACGGGCTTTGGTTTAAGCCTGGCCTTACCTTTTGTGCTCTTCGCTATGTTCCCGGGCTGGCTGCATTCCCTGCCTAAATCGGGTGGATGGATGAACACGGTAAAAGTTTCATTAGGGTTTTTAGAAGTGGCATTGGCGCTGAAGTTTTTTTCCAATGCTGACCTGGTTGCGGGATGGCATCTTGTATCGCGCGAGATGTTTATTGCCATCTGGATTGTTTGCTTTGGTTTGATGGGCATCTACCTATTGGGACTGATAAAATTTCAATATGATGATGCAGGCAGGGTTATTTCTGTACCAAGAGTCGTTATTGCGATTGTTGTATTATCGTTCATGCTGTACCTGTTTCCCGGATTATTCGGAGCACCGGTAAGTTTAATAGCAGGTTTTCCACCGCCTCAAACTGCCGAGTGGAGTGAGAACCTTAATGTGTACAACAATACATCTTCATCTTCCGATATTCAAAAGGTTAATAATGCACACAGCGCTCGTTGTCCGAAGGGACTCGATAATTGCTTCCATGATTATGATAAAGCATTATCTTATGCTAAAGAAGTTGGTAAGCCGCTTATGATTGATTTTACAGGATGGACCTGTGTGAACTGCCGTAAAATGGAGCAAAATGTATGGTCTGATCCTCAGGTGTTAAAACGTATTCGCGATGAATATGTGCTGGTGTCACTTTATGTCGATGATCGGGAAAAACTGGCTCCCGATGCAATTTACACCAATAAGGATGGCAAAGAAATAAATACAGTGGGAAAAAAATGGCTGGATTTTCAATTGTCGCATTACAAAGTAAATGCTCAACCCTATTATGTATTAGTGGACCATGCCGGAAAGGAACTTGTATCACCTGTTGGCTATACGCCGGATGTTGACGAATACATAAAATACCTTGATGCAGGCAAAGCTGCCTTTCTTAGCAGGAAATAGACTATCTGATCAACCGGCAGAGCTCTGTTGGAATTCCCGTTTTTTTTCTCTATTTTAGAAATAAGCAAATCTTCGGTTTAATTCTAAAACCAATTTTCCATGGAGAAACTAAAGGCTACTTGTCTTCTGCTTGTTTCTGTTGTTTCGGTTTCAATGGGACAGAAAATTTTTGATCTGATCCAGAGTGATGATCCGGTTAAAGTTTCGGAAGTGGTAAAAGAAGCCGGAATTTATTTTGCAAAAGCCGGCAAGGAAAATAATTCAGGATATAAATTGTATGAACGCTGGTTAGATTGGGCTATACGCAGCATGGATGCGAATGGTTACACCATTACTTCAAAGCAGGCGTATGAAGAACGGCAAAAATTTGACAATACATTTAAGAATACTAAAATGGCCTTTAATGGTGACTGGAAAGAGCTTGGTCCAAAAGAATGGACCCTCGGTTCAAGCTGGTCAGCCGGGCTCGGCCGTATTGTAAGTATGGCCGTTGAGCCGAATAATCAGCAGTTGATGTACGTTGGTTCTCCCGGTGGAGGACTTTGGAAATCTTTAAATGCTGGTGCCTCCTGGGTTCCACTTGCAGATCAGGCGAATATGTCCATTTGGTCGATCGCGATTGATCCCTTAGATAACAATAAAGTATATGTAGGTAACACAAGCGGGTTTATCAGAAGTAGTGATGGAGGGCTCACATGGGCCACAGGAACCGGTACGCAGGGAACACTCAGAAGAATTCTTATTCACCCTGCCAATACCAACCAGATATGGGCAGCCAGCACTTCAGGTATTTTCTATTCTTCAAACGCAGGAGCAACTTTTTCGAAAGTTTCGGCTACAAGCACTGAAGATATTGATTTTAAACCCGGTAATACTTCTGTTATGTATGCCTGCGGTGGCAGTTTTCAATTATCTGCCGACGGTGGGCAGACCTGGAACATTATTACAAACGGTATAACTTCTGCTGAACGTATGAGAATGGATGTAACTGACGCTGCACCCGACAATGTTTATCTTCTTCAGAAGTCAGGTACAGGATTTGGCAGGATTTACAAATCAGTTGACAGCGGAAATAATTTTAGTGTTTTGTGTGATATTGCGAACGCAGGAACTCCTAATTATCTTGGATCGCAGGCAAGCAGGAATATGGGGATTGCGGTTTCCAATACCAATGCAAACGAGGTTCATATAGGCGGATTGGATTATTACAGATCAATGGATGGAGGCGCCACATTTACAAAACTTTGCGCCTGGAATTCCCCTGGCAGTTCTTCTTATGTACATGCAGATATAGAGTTTATGCATTATGTAAATGGGAAGATTTATGTGGGTTCTGATGGAGGAATTTTCCGGAGTTCAAACCAGGGAAATACAATGGCTGATCTTACTCAAAATGGAGTTGGTGTAAGGCAATATTACCGCATAGGCGGTTATCCCGCGGATGCGAATCTGGTAGGCGGAGGTGCTCAGGATAATGGTACAAATATTATGAAAGGTTCAAGCCATGAATTTATTGAGTGGTTAGGAGCCGATGGAATGGAAACATTCATAGACTATACAAACCCTAATATTCTTTACGGTACTTCACAATACGGTACATTATATAAAAGTACAAATGGTGGAACATCACGAACTACGTTATCTGGTCTTCCCGGTGATGGAAAAGGGGAGTGGGAAACGCCTTTTGAAATGGATCCCGTTGATCACAATACTATTTATGTAGGATACGAAGAGTTGTTCAGGAGTCGTAGCGCCGGGTCCAGTGGCTCATGGGTGAGTCTTACCGACAGCATTACCTTAAATGATGATCTGGATGAAGTAAAAATAGCTCCTTCAAACAACGATTATATATATATTGC
>JAEUTS010000216.1 GCA_016787005.1 Bacteroidia bacterium | reverse complement strand
AGTCGCGGCAGGTCGCGTGTGCCGAAGTACGCGTCCACTTCCGGAATTTCCTTTTCCAGTTCAGGTTTATAGCGTTCGCTTAAACATCCTGTCACATACAATTTATTGATCAATCCTTCCTTCTTCGCCTCCGCGTATCGGATAATGGTATCGATGCTCTCCTGCTTGGCATTTTCAATAAACCCGCAGGTGTTAATGATTATTATTCCGGAATCATCTTTCTCACTCTCATGCTCCACATCAAAGTTATTGGCCTTCAATTGCCCCATTAATACTTCTGAGTCGTAGATATTCTTGGAGCAGCCGAGGGTTACTACATTGACCTTATTTTTTTTGAGTGTTTTTGTTTTCATATCCTGATCCCGATTATTAGGATGTCGTCAACCTGTTCCAATTTGCCCTTCCACCTTTCAATGGTATCGTCAAGTATATTTCTCTGGTCTGCCATAGACTTTTCATGATTGGCCAACAACGTTTCCTGCAATTGCCTGTATTTAAATTTCTTCCCATTACTTCCTCCAAACTGATCAGCATATCCATCCGTGAACAAATATAACACATCTCCCTGCTGTAATTGCAGGTTCTGCAGCGCGAATGACTTATTCTCTCCTTCCTGCATACCGATAGGCATCTTATCAGCTTTAAATTCCACCATTTCTTTATTCCGGATCATCCACAGAGGATTGTTTGCACAGGAAAATTCAAGTTTATTTTCTTTAAAATCAAAATTACAAAGCACAGCATCCATCCCGTCTCTCCCTTCTTCCACTGTCCCGGCGGGATTTAAAACTTTAACGATATCATCGCGCAATTGATTAAAAATCATATCGGGCTTATGTATCTTACGTTCCATAACAATCTCATTCAGGAATGATATATTAAGTAAACTCATAAACGCACCAGGAACACCATGACCGGTACAATCGCAAACAGCGAGTATAAAGCGTGAGCCGGCCTGTTCGGCCCAGTAAAAATCACCGCTGACTATGTCTTTGGGCTTATATAAAACAAAATGTTCAGAGAGGTTTTTATTCAGGAGACTTTCAGGCGCAAGTAGTGCTTTCTGGATCCGTTTGGCGTAATTTATACTACTTAGTATGTCCTTGTTTTTTTCTTCTATAAGATGACGCTGGTGAGTGATCGCTTTCGAGTAAATGAGATTTTCGGATTTAAACATACGCACGGCGAGATATAAAAGTGCAGCGGTCATAACTATATTAAGGAAACCGAGATTATAGTACAATGCATTGTAAGGATAATACGGCTTAAAAAAGATAAAAAATATTTTAACGGAAATTATGGCAAGTACCGTAATAATAAAATAAACTAGACATATCCTGAGGTCGTCAAACAGCACAATGACTGCCACCGGTATGAACAGAAAGAAAACATAGGTCAATGTTACTTCCCCGTATAGCAAAGAAAAAGTAAAAAGAAAGATTATACCGAGACAAGCCGTAATATGGTACGCCAAATCGTATTTACGCTGACTCATCAGGTAAAGGCAACAAGCGCTTATGGCCCAGGAAACAAACGTGAGCGTAGCTGCGAGATGATCGCCTTTCAGCCACCCAACCAATGTATAAAACAAATAGATGGAGCCAATAACAAAAGTGGAAATATTAAAGACCTGGATCTTATTCCTGATGTTGAACTCAAGATCGGAAGTGACACCACGATTAATTATTTTTTCCCGAAAACTATTAAACATCAATTAAATTCCTGGAGTGTTTTATAAAACTGAATTTTGAATAATGAGAGTTATTATTGCTTAAACAGAGAGTCAACAAACTCATGTTTATTAAACACCTGCAGGTCTTCCATCTTCTCTCCTACCCCTATATATTTCACCGGTATTTTAAACTGATCGGAAATACCAATTACCACGCCGCCTTTGGCGGTACCATCCAGTTTGGTGATCGCTAAAGCATTCACATCGGTGGCAGCCGTAAATTGTTTGCATTGTTCTATCGCGTTTTGACCAGTCGACCCGTCAAGCACGAGCAATATTTCATGCGGAGCATCGGGCACAACTTTTTGCATCACCTTTTTTATTTTACTCAATTCGTTCATGAGGTTCACTTTATTGTGCAGCCGGCCCGCTGTATCAATAATTACAACATCTGAATCTTTTGAAACGGCAGACTTAAGCGTATCAAACGCAACCGAGGCAGGATCGGCATTCATGCCCTGCGAAACGATTTGCACACCAATACGCTCCGACCATATGGTTAACTGATCAACGGCTGCCGCCCTGAATGTATCAGCAGCGCCAAGCATTACACTTGCACCGGCCTTTTTAAATTGATAGGCCAGCTTACCGATGGTGGTAGTTTTACCAACTCCATTCACACCCACAACCATGATCACGTATGGCTTTTTGTTTTGAGGGAAGGTAAATTCACCGCTTTGATCAGTAACATCGCTCTGCACCATTAACGAGGATATCTCTTCGCGCAATATTTTGTTCAGTTCAGCCGTTTCGACTTTCCGCTGCTGCTCCACACGCTTTTGTATGCGGTCAATGATCTTCATTGTAGTATCCACACCTACATCGGAAGTGATCAGTATCTCTTCCAGGTTGGCCAATACCTCATGGTCAACAGTGGCCTTGCCGGTAATGGCTTTAGCCAGTCTTGAAAAAAAAGTCTGTTTGGTTACAAACAGTCCTTTATCAAGTTTTTCCTTTTTGTCTTTGCTGAATATGCTTAAAATTCCCATAGAATCCCCCTTGGTCCCCCTTTGAAAAAAAAGGGGGAAATGTTTTTCTAAACTAAAAAAGCTCCCTTCGTAAAGAAAGAAGCTTTTACAAATTTTATACGCAGGCTTTACTTAGCTGCCAAAAAATCTTTTATGTGATCGTTGTGAACGATCTCCTCTTTAAATGTATAAGCACCTGTTTTAGGCGACTTTGTCATTTTTATAACTTTGGTAAAGTTATTTCCTTTACCTGATTTTAGCGTTGCTACAACTTTCTTTGCCATTTTGTTATGTTATTGAGTTCTATAGTTGTGGTTCATTTAACCAACAACCAACAACTTATTTAATTTCTTTGTGAAGAGTTACTTTTTTCATGATGGGGTTGAATTTCTTCAACTCCAAACGATCAGGTGTATTCTTTTTATTCTTGGTAGTAATATACCTTGATGTTCCGGGCAAACCGCTCTCTTTATGTTCGGTGCACTCCATTATAACCTGTATCCTGTTTCTGCTTCTGGCCATTTTGTTTTGAGCTTTGTATTATTTATTTAAAAAACCTTTTTCACGTGCTTCTTTTACAGCGGCGCTAACACCCTTTTTATTAATGGTGCGCAAAGCTGAAGTGCTTACACGTATAGTGATCCATTTATTTTCTTCAGGAAGGAAGAATTTTTTGGTTTTCAGGTTCACGTTAAATTTTCTCTTCGATTTACGATTTGAGAAAGATACCTTATGGCCCGTGATCGCCTTTTTTCCTGTTATTTCACAAATTCTTGACATGACTGGTAGATATTTAAACTAATTACCCCTTTTTATAAGTAGGGGTGCAAATATCGGAGATTTTATTGAATTGGCAAGACTCTTGGATAAATTTATTGTTACTAATAATCCTGCTACTGGCCCAGTTTAACCTTGTAAATCAGACCATGAATATCTGAAAAACAGGCATTTACATCATATTCGGGGTCAGTTGAAACTTCGCTTACACTTAAAATATCGCTTTCGGGCAAAGGCTTTACTACTATAACCTGCCCCATAAAATTAGTATTATTTGCCTTTAAATAGGTGATCCGTTTTTGATATTCGTGACTGTAATTTAAAACTTTAGGTATATGAATAATAAAATACGATACAACGAGGCAAGTAAGAGAATATGAAAAAATGAAGAACCTGTACACCAAAACACCTGCTTTTAGTCCGATAAAAAAAAACAGGACGCATAAACTTTCAGCGATAAAAAAATTGACAGCGAACCATATACGCATATAACCATAATTGCCAAACAGGAATAAAGTGAGTGCGATATGAAAACAAAAACAAAGAATCGCGGTTAAAAAAGTAACCCCAAAAATATTCCGGAGTTTCCCAAACAATACATTAGTTAATTCTACCTGTTTTGAATTGATTGCACCCACTACTAACCAGGGAAAAAATGTAAGCAACCCTATCCAAAAACGGACAGGAAACAAGTTTGACAATAACGACCTCAACGTAAAAACATAATAGCTGAGTAAATTTCCCGGCACTACCCCGTTTGATATAACCGTATCGTGCTCAGAACGAAACCTGACACCTGGTGCAGTGTATGTTATTACTGAAGCTATGATGAGTACAACCGTGAACAGGATCAGCCTTAACTTATGTTCACGGGAAATATTGAATTTTACATAGAACAATACACTGAATGCAACAGAAAGCAATATTACAAACAGCGAAAAGCTTTCCGCACAACCAGCAATGACAATACCGCAAACCACTACCAATATGTACTCAATATAACCCGGCTTTAACAACAACATTCGCGAAGCAAAAAACATCAGGAACACAACCTGTGTAAGGTAATTAGCCGTAACGCCTATGCAGGTAAATATCTCCGAAGCCTGGGAAGTTGTAAAAAACAACTGCACCATAAACATAATGGATAATACAGCTGCAATTGTTTTACTGACAGCTAAACCCGTGAATTTATTAAATACGAATAGGACAATTGTATGAATTGATTTAAACCAAACCACAAACAAAGCCAGGTATGTTGCCATTATTGTGAACGGGTAATAGATACTATTCTTAACAAATGAAAAAACAAGACAATTAAAGAAATACCCGCTGTATCTGAAATTACCTATGTAATATATTTGCTTTAATCCCTTCCAGTATCCGCTTGTCCGGGCCATCAGGGCAACTTTATACTCGTCAAACGTATAGCCAATGCACCCGAAAAGCATAACAAAAAAAATAAGCATGACCGCAGCCGGAATAATCATTGACCAGGTCAATATTCTTTCTTTAACTGATTGTGAAAATAAATTTGTGTGCACTGACATTCGTTAGACTAAAACTGTAAATAGATTGGCATCACCTGGTCGGCCTGTTTTACCTGCACAGCCAGCCAGATAAATATAAAGAGTAAAGCCATCTTTCCTATAACCGGCATATCGGTTACTAAATTTTCCAATTTAAGCTGCATTCCTTTCGGGGTAAAGTGAATCAGATAACCGATCCCCATAACGGCAAAAACAGCGGTGTAGGCCTGCATCATAGGAATAAATGCTTTACCATTGAAGTTGCCGGTGATCTGCCGGATAATGATAATCGCATCATCGAACGTGTTCGCTTTAAAAAATATCCAGCACAAACAAACGAAATGAAAGGTGAAGATGAT
>JAEUTS010000247.1 GCA_016787005.1 Bacteroidia bacterium | reverse complement strand
TTTTTCAATTGCAACAAAGGTTTCAGCATATAAGGAATTTCTAAGATAGATCTGTGCGAGATCACTTAGCAAAGAAGTATAAACAGCCGGTAGTTCTAATGCAAGAACAGAATACTGCTCAAGCAACCCGAGACATCTGTTCCCATATCGCAATGCCCGCTTGTCATCAAAGCTATATTTATAAAGCATAAAATGACAAATATTAAAAAACAGCTTACTTGAAGTTGTCAGGGCCCTTTTTTCGTCCTTCAATAAAGGATTACTGAAAATTTGATTGACCTTTTTTCGCAATTCCGGTGAATTAAAATCACCCTCCTTAATACCCAACATGTTAATTTTTGTAATCAGGTAAGAGTATTCCTGACGATTCATATGCATTGAGTTAAGTGAATGCAATTCATTATTTATATTCTCAACTCTGCTTTCTCTATCGGAAATGATTGTTGATGAAGCCACAATTATTATTTCCAATTTCAAAATTGCAATGGCTTCAAGATAAAAACCGCGATCATATGCTGTCTTTTTTGATTTAGCAATGATTTTAAGGCTTTGATCAAACAATCCCTTACCTCTGAGTATTTCAATCTGACGAATATTTCTTTGAATAAGGCTTAGTGTGGTACGTTGATGATATAATTCAAGAGTCCATAGAATTGAATTGTACAGGTAATTTTTAAAGGGATGAAGCTGCTTAACGAAAGGTTCATTTCTATACTTAGCCTTTATTTCAGCTTCGTCATATTGTTCTTGCTTATCTATTGCATCAAACAATACCATATACCTGTTTTTTTTTCCCATTATATGCATCGAGGATGCCTTTTTAAAATATCCTTTTTCACTTTTATTAAGTGATTTTATCAGAAAAAAAAGATCATCAGATGCTTTCATCAAATTTTACGGATATAATGATATTTAGTGCCAATTTATTAATTTTTTGACAAATAATTGCATTATTTAGCATTATCGATTTTTACGTATTAAAGAAACATTATTTGAACTCTGCTATATAATGAAGTAATTTTAGCAGCAAATTAAAATTCAGAAATTCTTACAGGTAGTATTAACAATAAAACCGTCAAAATGAAAATCAAGTCATTCGTATTTATTCTTTTTTCTTTTCATGTTGCATTCAATTGCAAAGGTCAATCTGCAGGACCAAATAGCCCCGATTCGGTTATAGAAGCCTCCGCAGGATGCCTGTCATGCCCGGGAAACTCGTGGAGCACCCCTTCAAATGCAAAAACTGAGGATAACAAATTTGCCAGTGTAAGTCTTTCAGCTCCGGGGCAATGTTTTCAAGGATCATGCAGTTCGAGAGGATTAATCTTGACCAATTTTTCTTTTGCAATACCATCTGCTGCAATTATTCTTGGAATCAAAGCAGAAGTAAAACAAAAGGCAGATTCATTAAATTCAATTAATGATACTATAGTACAACTAACAAAGGATGCCGGTCTGTCCACAACTGCAAACAGGGGCTCTCTTAATTTTATTGATTCATTGAACAAATATTACTCTTATGGAGGAACCACCGATTTATGGAGTACCTCATGGACGCCGGCTCAAATTAATTCAACCGATTTCGGATTAATTTTATCTTATAATAACAAATCAAAAAATGGCGGAATTGCAAACATTGATCATGTAAGAATTTCGGTCATATATTCCATTTCAAGTGGCATTGCACCACAGACATCTTCCATTTCAAATTTTACGCTATTGCAGAATATTAACGAAAACAAACTTCAACTCACTTTTGATGCTGTCGAGAACACTTCCGCTACCGTATATTTAATTAATATGCTGGGAGAAATTATGCAATTTGAAAATTTCGAATTCCTATACCAAGGTAAAAACGAATTAACAATAACCAGTTCGAAGATTCCTGCAGGAATGTATATTCTCAATTTCAATTCTGATAACGAAATTCACACTAAAAGGTTTTTGAAATTTTAATACTGTGTGCAAGAAATGAGCTGTATAATTGTCATCAAAAAGCGTTAATAATAAAATCTTTATTGTGAAAAAAGTATTGCAATTAATTGTACTGTTATCCTTCATTATTAATTGTCTGGCGCAGAAAAATTCATATTCCGGGATCCAATTAAATTTTTATTCTGAGAACAACGGAAGCCTGAATGATAGAAATTCCACTAATACTCAGGAGAATCAAAAAAGCAACATAAGTTTTACACCTAACAAAGGACAAATTGCTGATATGAAAGGCATAGTGTGCCCTGATGTATTATATAAAAGTAATGGGGGCGATGTTGATGTTTTTTTACGAAAAAGCGGTATCAGTTATGTACTCTCTAACATGACTCAGGTAATGGAAAAAGCCGAAAAACAGATGGAAGACATGGAGCATTCAATCGGTTTTAACCAGGATGCATTCCAACAAAAAAAGCTGAATTAATGAAAAAACTGTTAAAGGAATCGAATATTAATTTACACCGAATTGATATGGATTTTGAGGGATGTCTTCCTGCCGGACGGGCGAGCAACAATACTCTTAATACATCCTGTGAAGAAGAACTTGAAGGGTATCAGAATTATTATTATCCACATTGTCCTGATGGAGTCCTTAACATAAAACAATACAATAAGGTAACCTACAAAAATGTTTATAACGACATAGATGTAAATTTTTATGGGAATAAGCAAAGTGGCTTGAAATATGATATTATTGTAAAACCAAATGCAGACCCAAGTCAAATTAAACTTCATTGGAGAGGCGTAGAAAATATTCAAATTAACAATGAAGGTCACTTAAAAATTAAAACAAGTGTTAATGAATTCACCGAATCGATACCAAAAGTATACCAGGTAATAAACGGCAATGTAGTTGATATAAAAGCTAAATATGTTTTAACCGGGACAACAGTAAACTTCGAGCTTGGTAACTGGAACCCTAAACATTCTTTGATTATTGATCCCTGGGCATCATATTATGGTGGAAGCGGTTGGGATATTTCAGGAACAGTAACAACTGACCAAATTGGCAACGTTGCATTTACAGGTTATACAACCTCTAACAATATATTCATTTCAATTGGAGCCCTTCAAACAACAATGCTTGGTGTAACTGATGCATTTGTAGTAAAAATGAATTCAAACGGAAGTTTACTTTGGGCAACATATTATGGAGGATCAATGGAAGACCATGGGAATGATATTTCAACTGATGTAACAGGAAATATTCTCGTTGCAGGGGAAACAAATTCTCCCTCTTTACCATTGGGGCCGGCTGCCGGCAATTTTGTGCATCAATCGGTTTATGGCGGGTCAACAGATGCCTTTCTTTTAAAACTGTCACCGACAGGAGCATTGTTGTGGGCAACGTATTACGGAGGATCAGGATATGATATAGGTACGGGCGTCGTATCCGATGGAAATACTATTTATTTATATGGAAAAACATATTCTACGAATTCGATTTCTAAAGCCGGTGCTTTTCAGGTTGCTAAATCAGGTGGCAGTGATGTTTTTGCGGTTCAGTTTGCTGCGAATGGAAATCGCAATTGGGCAACTTATGTTGGTGGCACACTGGATGAGAACTCGGGAGGTATTGCGGTTGACCTTTCAGGGAATGTATATATTGTAGGATTTACAAGATCAACAAACTTTCCGGTTTCTGCCGGATACCAAATGAGTTCAGGTGGACTTCTGGATGCTTTTCTATTTAAATTCAACAATACCGGTATTCGCCTTTGGAGCACTTATTATGGAGGAGGTGATAATGATATTGGAGTTGGAGTCACAACGGATGGAATGAACAATGTTATAATTGGAGGTTACACAAAATCGACATTGGGAATAGCTACAGCAGGGGCATTCCAAATAGCCTATGGAGGTGGCACCCTTGGATTTGGCGATGCGTTTATAACAAAATTTAATAGTGTAGGCGCTATACAATGGGCTACCTATTTAGGAGGTAACAATGACGAATGGCTTTTTGACATTACCGCTGATAGAAACAATAACATTTATGTATATGGGGAATGGGAAGATACTGATGCAGGAAACCTTCCGATTAGTAGCTGTGCATATCAACCCACTTTTGGCGGAGGGTCGGAAGATCAGTTTATAGCCAAATACAATCCTTCGGGAGTGCAACGTTGCATTACCTATATAGGAGGAAGCGGGCATGACGACTTAGAATACTATGGTGGAATTACTATTAACGGAGATCTACTTTATATCACCGGAAATACAGGAGGTAGTTATCCGGTAAGCTCAGGAGCATTTCAAACATTATATGGAGGAGGCACTGGAATGGGTGGAACAGGTGATGTATTTATAAATCAGCTTTGTATAAACCTTTGTGAAACCCAAACACTTGGATTAGATTTCACATCTGATAAAATAAATGTTTGTGTAAATGATTCTTTAGCATTAAGTCCTATTGTAAACAACTCGTGCGATACTTCAGGATATAAATTTCATTGGATATTTTCAGGCGGAAATCCAGCGACCTCGGATTTGATTGAACCCATAGTTTCTTATGGCAGTTCAGGAACCTACAACATTAAACTTATTCTTACCACAGCTTGCAAAAAAGACAGTATAACGAAAATGGCATATATTACCGTGAATTCTTGTGCATGTTTACTGTCAGCTTCATCCACCATATTATTACACCCAACCTGCAGTAATAATGCAAATGGAATTACCATGGCTAACCCCGCCAATGGCACACCCCTTTATACTTATTCATGGGCTCCAAGTGGACAAACAACACAAACTGCAACAGGACTATCACAGGGTATCTACACTGTTACAATAACTGATTCTGGCGGATGTTTTGCCACAGCAACTGCTACATTAAGTTCGCCAACACCAATTATAGGACAATTTAATAAAGGCACAGCCAATTGCGCAAGCTGCGGCTGCAAAGAATGGCTTATGGTAACCGCATCGGGCGGCACAAGCCCTTACTCCTACTTATGGCCTGATGGATATGTGAACAGGTATAAAAATCAGTTATGCCCTGGTACCTATAGTATAAATATTAAAGATAAAAACGGGTGTAGTATAAATGTCAGCCTTACTGCGCCCTGAAGAAATGCATTCAGTAATCACTCTTACTTCTAATCCTCATTCAAACTTCTAATCTTTTAATTTTGTGTTCTATCCAAAACAAATAATCAAATTCTTTATAAGCCCATTCTTCACCGGATTTTTCAAAAACAGTCTCAATTTCCAACTGTAACTTTTTGAATTCGATAAGGAGTTCAGAATCATTATATGATCTCCTCGTAATCTGATGGAAAAATTTTAAAAGTATCATCTCGGTATTGAAAGCTGTTTTATTTTTCAGAAAATATCGTCTGACCGACTTTATTATCGAACCAAGAAAGTCGTTGTCGCTACCCAGTTCAAGATGTATAATGATGTTCACAATTTTCAGTGTAGAATAAATGTGTTCAGAGTGATCAGGTTTCGACTTGTTGATGATCTTATTCATCCACAAAAGGGAATCCTCGTAGCGTTCATTAAAAAAATAACATGTGGCCAAATAATAATGGATGTATAGCATGTTTCTATCAAACTTCTCCTTTTTACTTTTTTCTAACCATTCAATTATTTCATTTATTAACCGGATAGTTTCATTATACCTTTTATAATATATGTGTAAGTATAATAGGTTTGTATAATAAGATGAAATAGCCTCAAAATTTTCTGGCACCCAATACTTACTGAAACCATCCATATCAATAAGGATATTCTTTAACTCTTCATATGAAAGGAGCCCAATGCCTGAACTGAAAATATTTGATATCAGATTCAGGTAGCCCTTAAAACTTTGCTTTATCCTACCCTCATCTTCTTCAAATATCCTTTTTGCTGCTTTGAAAAAATCAATGCTTTTTCGGGGTTGTTTATCCAAATAGGAAATCACTCCTCTTTGAAAATTATAACGCATCCTTCCTTCATCGGACAGAGCCTGGGACTCTTTTTTAAGACCCCTAAAGTTCGTCTTCATTCGTTGGAACTCAGCTTTTGCGTCTTTACTCCGAACAACATCACTATACCTGGAAAGGAACATAATGATTTGTGACTCATTTTTCAGATATTGAGTAAGGTTAGATAATTTTTGTACGGTGTTCTCAATATCCAAGAAGAGATCCTTTACATGCAAACGGATCCATTTCACATCAGCCGACTCAATTTTCAAATGGTAGTAATTCCGGTATCCCTCTATGGCTTGTATATGAAGATCATATTTGAGTGCAAGTCTTATCGCTTTCGACAATATTTTTTCAGCCTGAGAATATAAATTTTTATTATACAAAATATCATAATCGTCAAACATCTCTCTAATCTTACTTTTATAACGTTTTGATCTGTGGTAACTGCGAATGCTTTGCATGATGCTCCTATACAGGTATCTTTTAACATTTGCATATCTCAGGTTGCTGATCTCTAATATTTTTCGTGACAATTTTTCGTTATAAACAGATTGACCGTTCAAAATGTCAAATAAGCGAATATGAACAGGGGGGTGTCCGACAACTGATGAATAAGAAGTTTTAAAATATATCTTCTCCTGAGGGGTAAGAGATTTTATAAGCTCGAACAGGTCGCCAGTTCCGGTTTTAGGCATAATATCATGAGCAGTGAAAACAATATCTAAGATAGCATATAAATTTGTTTAATTATTAATTTTACTAATGATATAATAAAAATTTCATATCAAAATATAATATCATAATATATTGATATTTATATAATTATATTAATAAATAACATATTTTTAAAAAATATAGATAATAGCTATTAATATAATAAAGGACAATTTTAATTGCTTCTGATTATGCAATGCCCGATCTTTATAAGGAAGAGGAATATAAAAAATCCTTTTATTTCAAAGGCAAATAAACATGAAACCCATTTTACTTATTTCATTTTTTACATTCTGGATTAATTTACAAGCCGAACAAATTTACCCAAAGGTATCTTCAAACTTAACAGGCAACTACAAATTGCTTTCGCAAGACAAAAATAAGGATGGTAACTCCATTAAAGAACAAGTTAAACAATGGATAAATGCCAAACCAATATGCTTCCTCGAAAATAATGGACAACTTGTTAATGCACTAAACGAACCTGTCCCGTTTGTTTACTTTAAAGCTTCCGTTCCGGGGTTTGATACATATGTTACTGAAAAAGGAGTTACTTATGTGTTTGTAAAAAATCAGATTAACAATAATATTACTAACGAAAACAAACAACATTCTGTTCAACTTTATGAATTCGATAAGAATAATGAAGAAAGAAAAACAGAAATGGCCTGGATAAATGTTTCCTTAATAGGAGCTTCCATAAAAAAAGAAAACATTATTAAAGAAAAGCAATGTAAAGAATACTATAATTACTTCTATGCCCATTGTCCGGATGGAATTTATAACACAAAGCATTATGAGAAAATAACCATTAAGGATATCTATACTGGAATTGACTGGGTATTATATACTGGTAACAAAACAGGTATAAAATATGACTTTATTGTTCATCCGGGCGCAGATGCTGGCCAGATTAAGCTCAATTATGAAAGTGAGACACCTCTTTCAATTGACAAAAATGGAAATATTCAATTAGAAACAAAATTAGGAAAGTTTACAGAAAGGGCACCTTACTCCTATTTTCTTGAAACAGCCGTAGAAGTAAAAAGCAAATTCATAAAAAAATATATTAATCCTCATAATGTTGAAATAACATATCAACTCAACAATTCATTGGCTAACAAAAAAGAGAAATCCAATACACTCATTATTGACCCACAACTTGTTTGGGGAACATTTTATGGAAGTACAGGAGACGATGTCGTAAATGGAATTGATCACGATAGTAATGGAAATATTTTTGCGGCCGGATTTTCATATTCGGGCGTTTTTCCAACAATGAATGCTGGAACCTATTTCCAGGCAGTATTTGGAAATATGGTTGATGCCGTAATTCTCAAATTTAACAACTCTGGTGTACGTCTCTGGGCTACGTATTATGGTGGGAATAGCCTTGAGGGTGCGAATGACATTGCTGTTGATGGCAACAATAATTTATTTGTAACCGGCTATACGAATTCTTTAGGTTTTCCATTATTGAATTCCGGGACTTACTTTCAGGGCAATAACATTTTCATGAATGTATTTGTGCTGAAATTCGCCAATAGTGGCAATCGATTATGGGCAACCCGATACGGAAACACGACTTCTTTCTCAAATGAATCCGGGAATTCAATTGCTATAGATAATTTGAATAATGTATTTGTTACTGGAACCGCCGGCGCAAATTTCCCGTTGCAAAATCCAGGAGGAACAACATATTTTCAGTTCGCCAACGCGGGAGGGAACGATGCCTTCATCTTAAAATTTGATAATATAGGAAACCGGCTTTGGGCCACATATTATGGTGGTGGCGGAGTTGATAATGGATTGAGCATTGATGTGGACGGGAGTAACAATATTTTTGTTTGTGGATCCACTCAATCAGTAAATTTTCCGGTATTCAATGCCGGAGGGTTAACTTTTTTTCAGGGAGCGAATGGAGGTGGAACAGATATTTTTATACTGAAGTTTGATAATTCTGGCAGTCAGCTATGGGCTACTTATTATGGAGGAACATTGAATGAATCAGGTGTTGGTATAATCTGCAATGGTAATACTGATGTTTGTATAGGGGGAACTACAACTTCTGCAAATTTTCCAATTTTAAATCCGGGAGGATTTACCTTCTTTCAGGCTGCATTAGGTGGAACTCAGGATGTCTTTATAATGAAATTTGATAATGGTGGGGTTCGACAATGGGCAACATATATAGGAGGAAGCGGTGTTGAGTGGACCTTTTTTGATAATTGCTTTGATATAGATAGCTGTGGTAATTTGTTTTTCGGATTTGATACCTATTCAAAAGACATGCAAATACTTAACCCTTCCGGATGCGGATTTTTTGACGCCAGCTTTAATACTGATGCTGCAAATGCAAATCGCCTTGATTGTTTCATAACTAAGTTTTCAAATACCGGCACTTTATTATGGGCTACCTATTTAGGAGGAACGGCAGGTGATCAACGAACGATCCTTACAATAGATGATAATAACAACTTATTTATCGCGACAGAAATATATGCAAATTCTGCCGGTATTCCTTTAGTAAATCCCGGTGGAGGAGCTTATTTTGATAGTGCGGACAACAATGGCGACATCGGCTTTTTTAAATTTATTCCAAACAATCCTCAAACAATAACCGCTAGTTCCCTTAATCCCGATGGTTGCGGATCGTGTAATGGAAGTGCATCCATCAAAGTAAACTGTGGAAACAACATTTCCTATGATTTTATCTGGAGTAATGGCAACCAAACTACAGGAAGTGCAAATACAACAAGTTCATTAAGTGGTCTTTGCCCTGGCAGCTATTCGATTAACGTAAAAAATAAATGTGTAAGCCTTGATACCACAATTACATTTATCCTCACAGAACAATCCGGAATAACGGTGAGTACAACTTCTAATAATGGTACTTGTGATCCATTTGGTATTTCCACAGTAATTGTTTCAGGTGGTACAGGGCCTTATACTTATTCATGGAGTCCTTCAGGACAAACCACTGCGATTGCTACGGGATTAAATAGCGGCGTGTATACCGTAACTGCAACAGATGGCAATGGCTGTACCGCTACAGCCACATCTTCAATTAGTGCGCCTATTGTTTTGTCAGGCCAATTTACAAAAGGATCCGCCAACTGTAAAGGTTGCAGCTGCAAAGAATGGCTTATGGTAACCGCCTCAGGCGGCACAAGTCCCTACTCCTACTCCTGGCCGGATGGATATACCAACAGGTATAAAAATCAGTTATGCCCGGGTGCATATACAATAAATATAAAGGATAAAAATGGATGCAGTGTGAATATCAGCTTAACCACTCCCTGATTTGGACGAAATTTACTTATTCAGCTTTCAAATACATACTTATCTTTAATGCGTCACCTTATCATGAGAAAGTCAAATACCCTAAAGTTTGAATAAAATGAGAAACAAATACTATTTAAAAAACAGGATGTTTCTCATTGTAATGTTTATTACATGTGCAGGCTATTCACAATCCAAAAACATAGGGAAGCAAATTCAAAACTCTAAAACAGCAAACAACAATACACTTCATCCCAATGGCATTTTTTTCACTCAAAACAACGGACAAATAATTGATGTGCAAAAACGACTTCATCCCGAAATACTTTTTAAAGGTGATGGCGGAGGTGCAAATATATATTTACGAAAAAACGGTGTTAGCTTTGTGCTTAATAATTTAGGACAGATTTTCAGTGAAGCGAATGAAAATGAAGAAGATTCAGAAAACGAACATTCATTGGATCCTGCACTTGAACAAAAAATGCAGCAAGAATTTCTTTCTAAACAAATATTAAAAACACATAGAATAGACGTTGATTTCGATGGTTCAAACTTAAATCCCTCGATCATTAGTTCAGAACAAATTACAGGATATAGTAATTATTATTTTGCTCATTGTCCTGATGGAATATTAAATGTTCCTTCTTACAACCAAATTACAGTAAAAAATATTTACGACAAT
>JAEUTS010000205.1 GCA_016787005.1 Bacteroidia bacterium | reverse complement strand
TATAATTTCTGATGCGATGACACTGATGCAGTTCACTGACTTAAATATATATATTCTGAACGCAATAGCCCCATATCAAAATTCGCTGACTCAAGTAGATGAGATCATTGAAAAGAATCGTTTTAAAATACATCTCATTCTGAATAAAGTACGGATAAAGAGATTGCAGTACTATTCCAAACAATACGAGAATTACAGGTACGCGAAGGCATCCTGATAGTTAAAAGGATGAAATTTATATACTGATTCATGGACTTATTCTTTGCAATAGAAAAGAAAAGGTACAAAAGGTTGATTTTATCTGCCTGGTATTTGTGTAGTGATCCTCTGTCATTATTCTCGCAGGGGCCGCCACCAGACCCCTCATGTCCAATTCCCCCTTGTGTTCCTATAGATGATCATATTATTATTTTAATCGCAGCAGGACTTACACTAGTATTAGTTAAAACATATAAGCAAAGTGTAAAACCTGAGTTTAAGTTATTGCTTTAAAGAAGAGCCATTTAGTACAAACAACATTGACTCTTTAAAGCTCTCATAAATAATTGCAGCATAGAATTACAAGGGTTTTACCCAGATCGTTAGCAAATTAGTATAAGTGAAAAAGTCCGGGCATTTTTATCATCCGGTTAATGTAGTATCAAATGCGAATTCGAGCAGACATATTTACCGCAATTGTTTTTTTACTGGTTCAACCCTTTGCTTTTTCGCAAAGTGTTGGTAATTATTCCGTATCAAGAAGTACAGGAATAACATATAGTTCCATTATTTCAACTGGCACTCCATTTAGTGGCTGGCGTTATGTAGGTGGATTCAGCCAGGATGATAACCGAAGTATAGCTACAAATATAGGTTTTGATTTCTGGTATAACGGCACGCGCTACACTCAAATCAGTGTTTCAACGAATGGGTATCTTGATTTTTCGTCTTCTGCCGCAGACGGAGGACCTACCACCGGCGCATTCGGATATCAAAATACAAGATTTTCAAGTACAACTCCTACCGGTTTAGCGCTTGCACCTATGTATGATGATATGACCACTCAGGGCGGTGGCGACCCTTTGGGAAGCAGTATTAAGTATGAATTAAGCGGATCAGCCCCCAACAGGATTCTTACTGTAGAGTGGATCAACATGGCAGTGTATGGAAATACCACACCTGATTTAAATTTCCAGGTAAGAATATATGAAACTACTGGTATTATTGAATTCATATACGGCACGATGACAGCCGGCACAGCGACCTGGTCATACTCATGCGGTATAAATGCGGGTACAATAAGTGCGACACCTACTGCTGCCCAACTGTTGACACAACAGACGGCAAATACTACCACATTCAGCAACACTGTGCAAAATGGACTTGCCACAATACCTGCCTCTGATTCAAAAATCACTTTTACCCCCCTGATTCCTGCAAATCCCGGTGGCTCATTGACTTTTACCGGTGTTACCAGTTCAGCCATGACACTTAACTGGACCAATTGGGCGAGCAATGAAGTGGGTTATGCCATTTATCAATCAACGGATGATATTACCTATAGTTATCGTAGTCAAACAGCAGCTAATGCGACATCTTTTAATATTACCGGACTATTGCCCAGCACAACGTATTACTGGAAAGTATATGCTGCAACAGAAGGGGCCTTAAGTTCTGCGCTCTCCGGAAACCAAATAACAAATAATGCAGGCAACGTTGTTTCTATAGCAACAGGAAATTGGAATACCGCTGGTACATGGAATACCGGGGTAGTTCCAACAGCAAGTGACAATGTTACTATTGCAAACGGACATACTGTAACTATAAATGCCAATGCTTCTTGTTATAATCTTACTGTAGGGCAGGGAACAAGCGGAATATTACGAATAGGTAGTAATAATACTGCCCGAACACTTACTGTTACAGGAAATATTACAATTGCTTCAGGAGCAACCTTTGAGGTCAATGCCGCTTCTAACACTACGCATATATTCAATCTTTCAGGAAATATAATAAACAACGGAACATTTAATATGGCAACCGATGCCGGCAGCTTATGCAATGTTACATTCAATAACAATGGCAATCAAACAGTAAGCGGTAGCGGAACCATTACCAATTTCAACGGAGTTACCGTTAACATGGGTTCCTCACAAAATAACATTCTGGATATTACCCCCACTAATTTTTCAATGCCCAATAATCTACTTACATTATCTAACGGAACATTTAAATTTTCCACTTCAGGAACTTTAACTCCATATACTGGCAATTCTACTATTCCCGCAAACGGAGGAATATGGGTAAATAACTCTTCCGCAACGATAAATATGCAGGGAACAGTTTCTTTATATGGCAGCATTAAAGTAAGTGCGGGCACCTTAAATGTTGGCAATGCAACTAATGAAAATATTACCTCTTATGGTGGCTCCGTCGAAATTAGTGGCGGGGCTTTAAACATTGCGGGACGTCTTGACCGGGTTAACAATATTACAATTACCAGTTTTACTATGTCAGGAGGTACGTTGACTGCTCCAACCATAGGTTCCACAACAGCAGCCTTAGCGCCCTTCACAATGGATGTAGTAGGTTCTTTATTTTCTATGTCGGGTGGCACTATAATAATTGAACGGGCCGGAGCGGGCAACCTTGGCTTTACAACATCGGATGGCACATTTAATGTTACTGACGGCACATTACAGGTAGGCGATGCATCAACCCCTGCCGGGCAAACTATTCTGGTTAATTCCGCAGTAGCCCTCGCTAATTTTACAATAAACAGTTCAAATGCTACAGCACAACTCTCAGCCGACCTACAGGTATTTAACAATTTTACTGTTACTGCCGGCACTTTAAACGCAAACGGTTTTGATTTTACTCTTGGAGGACATTGGACTAATAGTGGCACTTTTACACCCGGAACCGGTACAGTAACATTTAACGGATCCGGAACACAAAATATAACTAAAAGCGGAGGGGAAACATTTTATAATCTTTCCATTAATAAATCCAGCGGCACCCTTACACTTGTCAATAATGTCACTGTTACTAATTTGCTTACGCAAACCGTAGGAAATATTGATTGCGGATCAAACACTTTAGTACTGGGAACAAGTATTGCTTCTGCAGGTTCTATGTCATACAGCGCTGGAACGATTATTGGAAAATTTAAAAGATGGATTAATGCTACCGGTACCGGAATTTCTTTTCCCGTAGGTACGTCCGGTTATAACCGACTTACATTAATTACATTTACAAATCTTACAAGCGGGTCACTTACTGTTCAATTTGCCGGTACTGATCCGGGCAACAGCGGCCTGCCACTTGCTGACGGTGGTTTTTTAATTACAAACCAATTTACAGAAGGATACTGGGATTTAACAGCTGCTGATGGCCTTTCAAGTACTGATTATAACCTTGAACTAACTGGGAATGGGTTTACCAGCTATACCATAAAATCATCTACCAGGGTCATTAAAAGGACTACAGCAGGCAACCCCTGGACTATTGACGGAACCCACGCAAGCGGAAGCGGATCAACGGCAAAACGCTCTTTGATGAACGGATTATCTGCGCAATTTGCACTGGCCAATACTTCCTGTTCTCCTTTCAACGCATCAAGTATTACAGGATCCACTTCAGTTTGTACGAATGCAAGTGGTGAAGTATATTCCGTAACAAACACGGCAGGCAATATTTATACATGGATAATAACAGGAGGTACTCAAGCCGGTGGAGGCACAACTAATTCAATTACTGTAAACTGGGGTGCCACAGGTATGGCAGGAAGCGTTCAGGTAACCGAAACAAATGATTGCGGTGACAACAACACCCCGGTTATTTTGCCTGTTTATATTAACCCTATAGCAACTTCAGCTATATCCGGGTTAACATCAGTCGCAGCATCTCAAACCGGTATTACCTATTCTGTAACGGCTACCCCGGGATACACCTATTCCTGGGCGATAACAGGAGGAACACAGGCAAGTGGGGGAACTTCTAATTCCATTACTGTTGACTGGGGTGCAGCCGGGGTAGGCGATGTACAGGTTACCACTACCCGATTATGCGCAGGTAGTGATGTAGTAAATTTACCTGTAACTATTCGTGCACCAATTGTAAGTGCCACATCGGGTAACTGGACTGCCGGAGCAACATGGGTTGGGGGTATTGCGCCTTCATCAAATGATATTGTCCAGATCGCTTCCGGCCATACAGTAACCATGAATGGAAACCCGGGGGCCTGTACAAAACTTACCATTGACGGTATTGCTACATGGACAGCCTCAAATACAACTAATGTCGGCTTATCCGGAATTATAATAAATGCGACCGGAAATATTACAGGTTCTGTTGCCGGAACACTTACAAGTACAGGAGGATTGACACTTAGTTCCACTTTAACCAGCTCTACAGTCGGCATTATTCTACAAACAACTTCCGGTCAATCTATAAGCGGAACAGGATCATTGGCTAAACTTACTATTAATGCCCGTACAACCAATAATGGAACGCTAACAGTAACCGGAACGCTGGCCGGATCGGACACACTTGTGAATGCTGCCGGAGCTACGTTAAACATTAATTCATCGGTATTTTCGCTTACAGGGCTGATCGCAAACGCATCCGGCAACACAGTCAGCTATGGGTCATCTTCTGCACAAACTATAAGAAATACGACTTACCATCACCTCAACCTTTCTGGTTCCGGTACAAAAACGTTAGGCGGAACTACTGTTGTTAACGAAAATATATCCATTAGCGGATCTACATTGGATGTAAGTTCATCAAATTATTCGTTAAGTGTTGGTGGAAACTGGACCAATAGCGGAGCTTTTCAATCACGGTTTGGAACTGTTACGTTAAACGGAAGCTCTCCACAAGTCATAACAAAAAGCGGCGGTGAAACTTTTAACAACATTTCTTTTTCAGGCTCCGGAACCAAAACACTTGCAAACAACATTACAGTTATTGGAAATCTTACACTTGGTTCTGTGCTTGATGCGGGATCAAATACAATTAACATCGGAGGAAACTGGAGCAACAGCGGAACATTCACCTCCGGAACCGGAACCGTTAATTTCAATGGAAGTACCCAAACAATTTCCGGCACTAGCATTGCCGATTTCTATAACCTCAACATTTCAACAGGAGCAGCTGTTACACTTTCAAGCGCTCAAAGGCTAAAAGGCACCATTTCCCTGAACGGAACGGGAACGTTCAATACAAATAACCAATTTACATTATTATCTAACTCATCAAAAACGGCAAACATAGCGACCTTATCCACACCCGCAAACTTTGTTGGTAACATTACAATACAACGCTATGTATCCGGCTCCCAGGGCTATCGTTATATTGGTTCGGCAGTGGGCGGCACACTTAGCGACCTGACACCGGAATTACGTTTTGACGGATTCCCCGGAAGCACCCAGCCTACTTATTGGTGTAATGCGTATACATATGATGAATCAGTAGCTGGAGCTTTCTCAACTGGTTGGAAAAGCGCGACAAATATTACAAATGCACTCTCTGCAGGAAAAGGATTTGCAGTTTATGTTTATTCAACAAATCTTCCCGTTACACTTGATATTACCGGAAGTCCAAATAAGGGAAATCAAAATTTATCTGTAACCTACAACAATTCCGGAAATGCTGATGATGGATGGAATTTAATCAGCAACCCGTATCCTTCTGCAATTGATTGGGATGCTTCCGGCTGGACAAGAACCAATATCCAGGGAAACACTTATTATGCGTGGAATAATATTACCCAAAATTATGCGAGTTATCCGGCAGGCGGTCCCGGAATCAATGGCGGCACAAGATATATTGCTTCCTCCCAGGCATTTATGGTGAAAACGAATGCGGCAAGCCCCGCTCTAAACTTAACCGAAAATGTAAAAGTGAATAGCGAGCCCTCCCCTTCTTTTTGGAAACTCGCACCAACCCCGGTATCTTATTTGTCACTAAAAATTTCCGGCTCTTCTAATTCCTTTGAAGATGAAACGCTGATCAGATTTATGAAAAGCGCTACTGTAAATAAAGACGCTGATCTTGACGCATTTAAAATTGAAAGCACCAACACAAACGTCCCCTATATTTCATCCAAATCGACCGACTCAGTTGTGTTGAGTGTTAATTCACTCCCGGAGTTAAATCAAAAAATGAGCATTCCATTATTTGTAAAATCAGCAATCGGGGGATCGTATACAATTTCTGTTAACAATCTTATGAATATACCCGCAGATGCCTGTTTGATCCTGAAAGATATGATAACCGGTAATGAAATAGATATCAGAATTAATCCCTATACATTTAATTTGCCATCTTCACCGGCACCTGTTAATAGATTTATACTTCACATATACCCTTCTATTGCAACTAACATTACAATAGAGGAACCAACATGTAACAATAGCAACGACGGGTCTATTGTTTTGAACAACCCGGATAATTTTACCCTGAATTATATAATAAAAGACAGCATTGGAAATATCATCCATTCTGATTTAAACATTTCACAGGCAGATACTATACCCGGATTGACAGCAGGTAAATATTTTATTACTTCAGAGAGAACCGATGGAATGTGCGGTTTATCCACACAAGATATTTCGATTAGTGAACCTCCACCTTTGATTCCCGCAATTACATCAACTAAGGTAAGCTGCAAAGGAACGGACGACGGCACAATGGGCATAAGTATCTCAGGAGGAACGCAGCCATACACTTTCTTATGGAACAATGGCTCAACCGTATCAATTATTTCTTCGTTGTCATTAGGCAGTTACTTTGTTCAGGTAACCGACAGCAATAACTGCTCAATTACTGCCAATGGGGAAATAATACCTTCTGACGATTGGTTAATGGCCGATTTTAAAATTGATAATGACACCTTGTTCATCCCTACAGGATTACCACTTAAAATCACATACGTTACCGCTGATGCAAGTTTTTATGAATGGAATTTTGGTGACGGAACAATTTCTATGCAACCGTTGCCTTTTCCCTATAGTTACTCCGCTACAGGAGTTTACCCGATCCGTTTAATTGCCTCCAACAAATTATGCCGCGATACAGTAATTAAAAATATAGTCGTTTTAAACGATCAATTAACTGACATTAAACAACCGTCCGATGATAATAACATGAACATATATAATAGCGGCTCTGATATTATTATTGAATTTAAAGACCCTGTAACAAAAAACACAACTATAAACATTTACAATACCACAGGGAAAAAGATCGTTGGATACAACGAAAAAAATATTTCTGGCAAAATTAAATTTACACTCCCTTATATTGAAACCGGAATTTACCTTGTTGAGTTCACCTCCGATGAGTTGTATTTGACAAAGAAAATATTCCTATCAAAATAACATTCAGGTTATCTTTATAACCGTTTGGCAAGGAGACTTAAGGGATCTGCACAACTGAACCAAAGCAGATTGTATCTGCACAAGCCGCACCGATATTTAATAATAAGGGCGACTAAATAGTCGCCCTTATTATTACCACTAAAGGAGATTAGCTCTGCTGTTTATTTCGCGGTTCCGGTTGCAGGAACCATTGCCGGCGAGTTCGAAACACCTTCCTGTTTAACAGCCCTTGCTGCCGGAGCAGGAGCTTCACCACTTTTTGCATCTGATTTTGAAGCCGGAGTTGCGGAAGGAGCAGGTGAGACACTCTCCTTTTTAACAGCTCTTCCTGCAGCAGGTGTTTTCACAGGTGCAGGGGCCTGTTGTTGTGGAGCACCCACAGCAGCATTTTGAGCAATGACCTTTGACGCAGCCAAAAAACACACTGCAAGAAATGAAACACAAACTATTTTTTTCATTTTAAAAAATTATTGATTTGAATTAAATTTAGTAAAAAAAGTATAAAAAAAGAAGCACTTGATTTACCTTGATAACTCAAGCGCTTCCTGAATAGAAATATATTGTCCGTTAAAGAACGCTATGATAAAGGCATCATCAAGACCGCTGGCCTGCATTTTATTTCTAAGTTTTTGAGCTTCATTGTAATTATTGGTATTTCCAACCGTATAACGGATCAAACCGGTTGAAGACGTTTCCTGATCAACCTTATCTTTAAGCGATTTATACTTGGATTGTTTTTCGGCCGGAGGTTCATTCTTAAATACACCTACTTGTATCTTAAACACCACAAGGTTTTTATCCAGCACATTCACCGGCTTCTCAGCTTCATTTATATTCTCTACTTTATTTTTCTTGTCGGCCGAAGTGGCACCAACAGAAGTTAAAGAAACCCTTTTCCCATCTTTATAAGCACTTATAAATGCACCACTATATCCCTTAAGCGACATATCAACTTTAGCTTTAGCGGCGTCATTAAATGAAGTATAAGAACCAGTCATATACTTATAATAATCATCTTCTGTGTGCATTTCAATAAGATTACTAACTCCTTTAAATACACTTTTGGAAAGACGGCGATTATACGCTCCAAGTTGGATACGAAACACAACCCCTTTGGTATTGGCTACAAGCAGGGAATCCTCGTATATCGAATTGTCTGTAATATGCTTAGGCTTAGTTGTCGCAGACCCATCTGAGGTTCCCTCTGTGTTTTTATTAGTTGCATTGTTTTTTGTCAATTCTCTAATTATATCACTTGTGGCTTCAATAAATTTGCCATCCTTTTTATAAACAACTTTTGCATCAATCATTCCATCCTTTATGGATGACCTCTTCCGGCTTTCAGCCTGTGAAAAATCAGTATAGTGCCCTACTGTATAGGCAATAGCAGAGTCAGATAATGGAGTGGTTTCAATATCACGAATACTTAAAAACTTAGCCATAACAGACTGTGTCAGACCCGACTTATAAGTCCCGACTAATACGGTATACTCGGCCGGGATAAACTTACCATCGCTTGTCTGCTGAGGCTGTGTTTTTACAATCGTTCCGTTTGACAGGTCATATTCCCCGTGAAATTTTGTTATCACTTCAGCGAATTGATTTGTTGTATCATAAAATTGCAGATAATGCTTTTTAATCAGAGAGTCGGACATTGTCACACCTTCATTATCAACAACGGCATTTGGTCTGCTTGACAGTTCTTTATCCATATGATCCAACACACCATCCCCATCACTATCACCGGGGCAGCCTTTTGCGTCAACAACTGCTCCCGAAGGAGTTTCCGGACACCGGTCAGTTGTATCCCGAACGCCATCGCCATCACTATCGGCCGTTTCAAGGGCAAGAAAATCAACCCCATCAAACCAGGTTGCATCAAGGGTATCGACATGCACTTTTGGACCCAGAAGATCCCAATGTAACGAGAAGCCAGTCATCATAAACTTATCGTTACGACTGTTGCCTTCTCTGCCGCCAATACTTTTATTTGTAATTCCGTCAATGTAATCTGTTGTGGTGAAATGCATTGTAGTGTGTAACTTCAGATCAACCCTTTCGCTCAGGTGAAAAATAGCACCGGCACCAAAAGGTATTGCAAATGCACGTTCAGGATATTTTCCAAAACCGTCAAGATTCAATTCACGTATATCTGTCTCATACTTATAATCACGGATCAGATTAACTGCATTAGAGGCATTGGTACTGGTTTCAGACAGATTTTTAATTGACCCGTCACTCCAATAATAGTACTTATTACCGTTTTGATCATAAAGATCGGTTTTCGAAAGAAATTCAAATCCTTCAGCTCCCAATGAGATAAAAGGGACAACCGGATGTGGTCGTTTTGGAAGCAGATTCTCAAAGTTATATTGTAAAGTAACACCCCCAAGATTTATCCTGGATTCAAAATTGGCGTTACGTGTTAACAGATTTTCATTAACCCCTACTTTACTGAACAATACGTAAAAATTGACCTGTAAGAAGTCATTTAGTTTTTGAGAAAGCGTCAGATCGTAACCAATGCGGCTGGTTGAAGGGTGCTGAAAGAAAGACTTAGGATGAAGGTCACCATAAAAAGAGAACATACCCGTACCCAATCCAAGTGTAGGTTTAAAAATATCTGAACCCATTGGAGCTTCAGTTGGCTTGGCTACGGATTTAGGCTTAGCATCTCCCGGAAACTTTGTCAACACAACTGCACCGGTTTGTGCAAATGTATACCCGGTCAAAAGAAACAGAAAACACACACACAGGTTTTTACCCATAAAGACAAATTTAATAAAAACCCATTGAATAATAGGATTTTTATACCGAAGGCACTTAATTTTAAGAATTTTGAGGTTCGGCATATACAGTTCTAAGCCAATTTGGCGGATGAAAATCCTTAAATTGACTAAGAACTGGTAAAACCGAAAAAGGGGCTTATTTATACCACTTTTGGCTCGTAATCATCAAGGCTTCCTGCACAGTAATACGTTTTCCTGTATTATATGCGGTAACAAACGGCCCAACAACACCTTTTGTCCGAA
Source organism: Bacteroidia bacterium (assembly GCA_016787005.1). GTDB lineage: Bacteria > Bacteroidota > Bacteroidia > JABDFU01 > JABDFU01 > JABDFU01. Next base: position 496 of record JAEUTS010000205.1, on the reverse strand, counting down.
CATCTTCCCGATTATCTCGGGCATCTTTATATTCATTGAATCCCCCAACCGTATATTTTGACCAGCCCTCATGCAATTCAGTATCAACTTTGCTAAAACCAAAACGTGTTGTAAAATACGAGGCCTCAACGGGAGTTTGACGCAGGGCGCATATCTGCACTTTATAATGTACACTTGCCTGGATCTGTGGAACAACGGGTGTAGTCAGGTTATTCTCTGTTGTTGTATTCTGAGTTGCATCTGTAACTGTTTTGACCGGCTCATTGACCTGCGTTGTAGTCTGCTGATCACCGGAAGAAACCGGGGTAGCTGCAATAATGATCTTTTTAGTTTCATCATTTTCAATATATGAAAGTAATCCGTCAACTGATGAATTCGCAGCGGGTGTACCGGTAAGTTTATAAACTACCTTAAACTCAGCATCGGTAGGGAAACTAACCCAAACCAATTTCACTTTCTGATCGGCAAAACTAAATGATGACCCGCTGCCTTGCAC
>JAEUTS010000233.1 GCA_016787005.1 Bacteroidia bacterium | reverse complement strand
TTTGCAGGTAGAATGGCTTGGAGCAAATTCATCGTCGTTTATTGAGGCAAATGCCCCCCAATCCTTTTATTATACTTATCCAAGCGAGAAAGACAATGGTAGAACAACTTTTAAAGCAGCTTGTTTCAAAAAAATTACTTATAAGAACCTCTATCCAAATATAGATGTAGAATATATACTTCCGGAAAAGGGCGGAGTAAAGTATTCGCTAATACTTCATCCGGGAGCGGACCTTTCAAAAGTAAAAATGCGTTATAATGGTGCGAAGGAATTAAGAGCTGACAAAGAAGGTAATGTCATTATCGGAGCTGCGTTTGGAGATTTTGTTGACCATTCTCCAATAAGTTTTTATCAAAACGGATCAGGTATCGGATCCGCATTTGAACTTAAGGGAAATACTGTTTCATTTACACTGGATACTTCAAGGCCTGACCTCAAATCCGGAACACCTGAGCCGAGCCGAGCCGATGCTTTGAACTCCGAACAACAAACAATTGTCATTGACCCCTGGACTGCAAACCCCGGGTTTCCTGTTAACAGAGCTTACGATGTAAATTATGACCTTGCCGGCAACGTATATATATGTGGCTCAGGTTCTGCAACGCAATCATACAGGTTAGCAAAATACAATAGCGCCGGCGTGCTTCAGTGGATATATAACACCGGTCTTGTCCCATCTGCATCAGCGTATTGTTATGGAGATTTTGCCGTGGATGAGGCAAATGGCACCTCCTATGTATTGTTCAGTTGGGCTTTTGCGATTAAGGTCAATACATTAGGAATTCAAACAGGTGGCTTTTCCGGAGTGGTTTTTCCAAGCGGGTTTGAGATGTGGCGATGTGAGTATAATCGCTGCATCAAAAAAATAATTGTTGGCTGTGGAGGAATAGGGGCGTCTGTTTACCAGGCAGGCATACTCGATACTTCTCTCACTTCATTTACTCCGGTAAATTCATACTCCGCGGTGGGTCCGCTGCATGATGTAGCTTTGCTTACCATTGATCCGAACAATGCTTTTTGTTATATGGCAACGGCCAGGAGCCAGGGAGATCCTGGAAATTTTGACAACACGACCGTGAAACTGCCTATTCCTAATCTTTTGCCCCGTACCTGGGGACCTCTCCCTAATGGACATACTTTTATTGAGATATCAAGTGTTGCATATACGCCAACCGCGATCGGAGGGTTTGATAACGGTTTCAACGGCATGGCCTGTGGTACGAGGTTTTTATTTACTTATGATGGAAGTGTGCTTAAAAAATGGAATAAAAACACAGGAGTATTTATCGCGCAGGTCACTACGGGTGGAACAATGTTTGCTACCGGTGGTCTTTCTGCAGATAAGTGTGATAATGTGTATGCCGGTGTTGGAAATGTAATTAAAGTGTATAATTCTTCGCTTGTGCAGATCGCTACTTATCCTGTCGCGAATACCTGTTACGATGTAAAGCTGGGTCCCAATAATAAATTGTATGCCAGCGGTGTTGCTTTTGTTGCTGAAATGGATGTTCCCGCATTGCCTCCGCCAACCGCGACTTCAACACCCGCTTCGGTATGTAATGCATGCGATGGAACTGCTACAGCCCATCCTTGCGGTGACCCTGCCGGTTATAATTATTTGTGGAGTGCAGGCGGTCAGGTTACGCAAACAGCTACAGGCCTTTGTCCCGGCACATATACTGTGACCATTTCTTTTGGATGTACCTTTTTGGATGTTATTTCTGTATCAGTTACAGGTGGTGTAGGAGGTATCTCATTAACAAGTACTCAAACCAATGCGTGCTCAAACTCGGGTACAGCTACAATAACGGCAGGGAGCGGCAGTTCACCCTACACATATTTATGGAGTAACGGGCAAACAGTTGCTGCTTTGACAGGACTTGCAGCCGGAAATTATACAGTAACAGCAACTGATGCGAATGGATGCTCAACTTTTAAGGTCATTACGATCACGAATAATATAAACGTAAGTTACACCACTAAATTTAGTGGTTGTGCAGGGGGTAGTACGGGTAGCATAACGCTTAATGTGACAGGAGGAACCCCCGGCTACACTTATGCCTGGAGCAACGGGCAAACGTCAGCGACAGCAACCGGTTTAGCTGCAGGCACTTATACTGTCACAGTTACAGATGCGAGCGGTTGTATTCAAACAAAAGTAAGTATACTACCGGCATATGCTCCTTTAACTATCCAGACTGATCAGACCACTGCGTGTACAACTACCGCACAGGCAACAGTTGTTTCAGTAAATGGCGGTACTTCTTCTTATAGTTACAGTTGGAGTAACACTCAAGCTGGTCCTACAGCAACAGGTTTAACAACTGCCACCTATTCAGTAACAGTAACTGACGCAAATGGATGTACCACTACTAAATCGGTCACCATAACAAATGGTCCGAATCCTGCAAACGCGACATTCACACAATCACCAACAGGAACTATCTGTAAAGGTACAACAGTGAATTTTACCAATACAGGGACAACCGGCACACTTGTATCACATAAGTGGACTATCCCCGGTCAGGGACCTGTTGTATCCGGTAGTGTTACTGATTACACTTCCAGTTTTTTGAACTTCAGTTACACTTTTGTATCCGCAGGGACTTATACGGTTAATCATACGGTTAGTTACCCGAGCGGAGGTTGTTCAGCTACTCAATCAACCACAATAACCGTAATCAATTGCACCGGTCCTGTTGTAACGGCAACGGGCAGTTCCGTCTGTCCCGGAAATTGCGCTACAGTAACATCAAGTGCCAG
>JAEUTS010000206.1 GCA_016787005.1 Bacteroidia bacterium | reverse complement strand
AGCATTAAACGCGATAATTCTCCGCCGGAAGCAACTTTGTGTAATTCTTTCAATGATGAACCCTTATTAGCTGAAAATAAGTAGTTTATCTTATCAATTCCATAGGCATTAAACTCATTATTAACTATACTTGTCTGCCCGATCTTTAGCTCTGCATTTGGCATCCCTAACTCTGTCAACATTTTTTTGATCTCTTTTTCAATTTTAGGAATTGCGCTCTCCCTCTTTTTTGAAAGTTCTGTCGCCTGTTGGCGTAATGCAGCTTCAAGTAAGGCAAGTTCCTTTTTTAACTTTCCGATTTCTGACTCTAAAGAATTGATGTCCGCCAATTTCTTACCAAGATTCTATTTAATATCAAGCAACTCTTCAACCCGCTCAACCTGGTGTTTACTTTGCAAACGGTAAATAGAATCCAACCGCAAATTCAATTGCTCAATTCGCCTGGGGTCGTAAACCACTTCCTGTTCAATTGTTTCGAGTTCACTCGCAATATCTTTCAATTCGATCAGCGCGCTGTTCAGTCGATCGTTCAATTCATTTATAGATGAATTGTATTTAGACATATTTGCGATCAACGCTTTTACTTCGTTGAGGGAGATAATTATATTATGTTCCCTGCCATTTAAGGCGAAATGTGCCCCGGACAGGTTCTGCTTAATCTCTTCGGCATTGTTAAGTGTTTCCAACTCCTGCTCCATCGCAATCTGCTCCCCTTCAACGAGGTTGGCTTCCTCCAGTTCATTAAACTGGAATTGAAAATAATCCTGGTCCTTTTTTGACCGGGCTTCCCGCTCCATCAGTTCATTTAAAAGTTCTTGCTGTTCTTTATACTGTTTGTATAAATCCTGGTAAGTGTTCAACAGCTTTTCATTGGAGGCATATACATCCACCAGTTCCAGTTGAAATGCGGAATCATTCAACGTCAATGTTTCATGCTGGGAATGAATATCGATGAGCTGTTCACCCAATTCTTTCAGCAGGTTAAGTGTAACAGGTGTATCATTGATGAATGCACGCGATTTTCCCTCGGGATTGATCTCTCTTCTGATAATCGTTTCATCCGCAAAGTCAATTTCGTTTTGTTTGAAGAAATCGTTCAGCTTATAGCCCTTTATGCGGAACGTCCCTTCGACAATACATTTGCGCGTTTTATCCTGCAACACTGAAGTATCTGCACGCTGGCCAATAATAAGTGACAAGGCGCCTAACAGGATGGATTTTCCTGCCCCTGTTTCACCTGTTATTATAGTTAAACCATCAGTAAATGAAATATCAAGTTCATCGATCAGGGCGTAATTTTGTATGTATAATTTCTTAAACATCTTTTAGGAATGGACATTCTGAGCAAATACTCAGGATTACCTGCGAATTTACGAATGAATGGCTTAAGAAAAGTATTGAATTTTCAACAATATGTTACCTCAGTTAAAACAAGACATCAAAAGCCATGTTCACTTACAAGGTAGATAAGAGCCGCAAGACTTCCCGCACCCATTTCGAGTTCACGTTTATTTATCCCATCGAATTTATCGGTAGAAGCATGGTGATAATCGAAATACCGCTGCGGGTCGGGATAAAGTTCCATTACAGGTACTCCAGCTTTTTCAAGCGGAGATATGTCAACGCCTCCTCCTTCCTGTTCGAAATCATATAACCCATAAGGTATGAGCAGGGGTTTCCATTTTTTTAACTGTTCGCGTTTCTCAGCGGGACCGGTGAACGTAAATCCACGGGGAGCAAAACCTCCCCTGTCGCTCTCAATAGCCAGGATATGTTTCTCATTATTTTGTTTTGCCAGCTCGGCATATTTTTTTCCTCCCCTCACACCATTCTCTTCATTCATAAATGCGACTGCCCTGATGGTTCGCTTCGGTTTAATGCCAAGACTTTTCATGATATGAATAACTTCCATAGCCTGCACTACTCCTGCGCCATCGTCGTGCGCTCCATCACCTGTATCCCAGGAATCCAGGTGCCCGCCAACGACGATAATTTCCTCTGGATGCTCAGAACCTTTAAGCTCTCCTATAACATTAAATGACTTTTCGTCCGGCAATCTCTCGCAACTCATTTTCAGAAAAAATTTCACCTGTGGATCCTCCCTTAAAAGATCGCTTAAATACTCTGCACCCCAGGTGCTGATGGCACATGCCGGAATTTTTTGAGGAATACTGTCAAAATAGGTCATTGAACCGGTGTGAGGAAAATCATTTATATCAGTTGTCATAGAACGGCAGATTGTGGCTACAGCTCCGAACTTTGCCGCAATACTCGGGCCTTTCCAGCGCTGATCGATGGCTTTGCCATATGCA
>JAEUTS010000173.1 GCA_016787005.1 Bacteroidia bacterium | reverse complement strand
GGCATAAATGTACGAATCTCTCTGCCTCGCTCTTGTATGCCTTGAGGCAATTGGCGGGAAAGAGTTCCCATTGGTGTTGGTTCCAAATAAGGCGTGATCTCCTGCGATACAAATAAGATTTTGGCTTTTTTCATGGTATGTATATTGAGTGAGTAGGTTGATATTAAAGGATAACAAAGGTACTAAATATTAACAAGATTATCAACATTAACCTAATGTTTAAGGCATTTTGTCTTGAAAAAACAGAAGTTTATCGTTTGTTCATCTATATGTTATTGATTGCTAAGCAGCTATACAACGGGGTTGTACCATGAAAATTGCTTTGGCAAAGCATTTTAACCAAAAGTTGGCCTGTAATATCAAACTATTCAGACGGCCTGTAACAATTAATAATTACTTTTAACCCGATTCTATGTGATAACAAATGCTTGTTTTTGAGAAAAAAACCGATCTGGAAAAACACCTGACCGAACAGCGTAAAAGAGGTCATACTGTTGGCTTTGTCCCAACCATGGGAGCCCTGCATAAAGGGCACATTTCCCTGATTGAGCGCTCAAAGGCCGAAAATGATGTAACAGTTTGCAGCATTTTTGTTAATCCAACCCAGTTCAATGATAAAAGCGACCTGGAAAAATACCCGAGACCAATTGAAGCAGATAAAGCACTCCTTGAAAAAACAGGTTGTGATGTGTTATTTGTGCCAGGGGAAAGGGAAATTTATCCGGAAGGAGGAGAGACGAGGGATGAGGGACGAGGGACGAAGGAAGGAATGGGGAATACAGATATGGGAATTGTTGGGACTACTGTTCAACACCTTCCAGCCGATACACAGTCACAGCTCAGGCAGACGAGTCTCAAATCTGACAATCGGTATTTACAGGTACAGTTGGGCGACCTCGAAAAAGTAATGGAAGGTACCCGCCGCCCCGGCCATTTTGAAGGAGTTGTGCAGGTTGTAAGTAAATTGTTTGACATTGTTAGTCCGGACAGGGCCTATTTCGGACAAAAAGATTTTCAGCAACAAACCATCATTAAAGAAATGGTGCGACAGCTTAATTATGGGATACAAATTATTACCTGCCCCATTGTACGGGAACCGGATGGGCTTGCCATGAGTTCACGTAATGCACGCTTAACTCCATCCGAGCGGGCTGTAGCCGGCATTATTTCCCAGACATTATTTACTATACAAAAATTAGCCGGTAAATTATCGGTTGATGAACTTACTATGCTTGTTGAAAGTGAGATCGCAGAAGGATCACTTACCGAATTGGAATATTTTGAAATAGTGGATGCCGGAACATTACAACCCGTTCTTAATCTGGATAAAGCCGAAAGTGCAGTGGCTTGTATCGCTGTAAAAGTTGGTCAAGTGAGGTTGATCGATAATGTTATTTTAAAATAGACCCGTTCGGCTCCCCCAAATAGGGGAGAGATAAATAAATCGCTGACATCCGTCAACTCCTAACTTTTACTTAGTTTTGTTGTAATATGAAGATAGATATATTAAAATCAAAGATACACCGTGTAACTGTTACAGAAGCTGATCTGAACTACATTGGAAGTGTTACAATTGACGAGGACCTGATGGATGCCGCCAACCTGATCGAGAATGAACAGGTACATGTGCTGAATTATAATAACGGCGAGCGCTTTGTTACTTATGTAATAAAAGGCAAACGGGGATCGGGCATTATTTGTCTGAACGGGCCCGCTGCTTTAAAAGTATCATTGGGCCATCATGTAATCATCCTTTCATACGCATCAATGGATTTTGAGGAAGCGAAAAAATTCAGACCAACTGTAGTTTTCCCCGATCCACAAACCAACAAACTGAAAAAATAATTTGTCTGCCAGGCTAAAATCCAGTATTAAGTTTATTATTTTCCTTGGCGTTGGTGTGCTGCTGATGTATTTCGCGTTCCGCAATGTCGATCTGTCGCAAATGCTCAGCGACATGAAAGAAGCGCATTACGGATGGGTGTTGTTTTCATTGTTGTTCTCATTGGTTGCGCACATGAGCCGGGCCTACAGGTGGGGAATGCTCATTGAGCCATTGCACGTACGTCCTAAATTCAGTAATTTATTTTACTCATTATGCCTTGGTTATTTTGCCAACATGGCATTTCCACGCCTGGGCGAAGTTACACGCTGCACCGCATTATATGAAGTGGAAGAAACATCCATTGATTCATTATTTGGCACTGTCATTGCCGAACGGGTAATCGACCTCATCAGTTTAATATTTCTCATCTTTTTAACACTTGCTATCAATTTTAACCTGTTCGGCAATTTTTTCATGACACTGCTCCGCGATAAACTTTCATTCGTTTCACATATCTCCTCCACCTTTATCTTTATACTGGCTATTGCGGTTATTTCGCTCATTGTTGCAGTATATACCATGCGAAAGCGCATCGCTAAAATCCCCGCAATCAGTAAAGTAATTTCTTTTTTAAAAGGTATTGTCGATGGCCTGCAAACGGTATTAAAATTAAAAAAGTGGAAAGCATTTTTGTTTCACTCCGTACTAATTTGGTTCCTGTATTTTGTTGCCGGATACTTTAGCTTTTTCGCCATACCCGAAACAACAGAACTTGGATTTTCGGCGGCGCTGTTTATTTTAGTTCTTGGCGGAATAGGCATGTCGGCACCTGTTCAGGGAGGCATTGGGGCCTATCATTTTTTGGTAGCCGGCGGCCTGGCCTTATATGGAATAATTCCTCACCCCGACCCCATTACAGGTAAAGAGATCAGCAAAGGTTTGATGTACGCCACAATTGTTCACTCATCGCAAATGTTATTGATCCTCGTATTGGGATCAGTTTCAATTTTAATGTTGAATATTGAAAAGAGGAAACAGTTGAAGGTTAGTTAAGAAAAGGTTTCAAGCCTGCCTGCCTGCGGGCAGTACTGCCCGCAGGCAGGTTTCAGGTTATAACCAAAATAAAAAATGCAAAAGCTCGAAGTAATAAAAAACCGCATACTAAACCGCGAATCGCTCGGGCCTGCACTGGCACATTACAGGTTGAAAAGCAGGAAAATTGTTTTCACCAACGGCTGCTTCGACCTGTTACACCTCGGCCATATTGATTACTTAAGCAAAGCCGCCGATTGCGGAGATGTATTGATCGTTGGAGTGAACAGTGATAGCTCGGTGAAACTGCTGAACAAAGGAGCCAACCGGCCAATCCAGGATCAAACATCGCGTGCAACAATAATAGCAGCCTTACATTTTGTGGATATAGTTTGTGTGTTTGACGAAGAAACTCCTTATGAATTAATAAAACTAATACAACCCGATGTATTGGTTAAAGGCGCCGATTACAAAGTTGAACAAGTTGCAGGGCACGATATAGTGCTTGCACGAGGCGGAGAAGTGAAACTGATCGAGTTGGTGAAAGGGTATTCTACGAGTGCGATTGAGAGGAAGATAAAGGGGAGTTAAGTTACATGATAGAATACGAAATAAATAGCTCTCCGTTTTTTGCTGCTAACAAAATCTATTGTGAATCTCTTGAAAAAAAATTCAATGAAATGAAGTTTGACTATTCCGGGTTTTGCAATAGCTACGGTTATGAAGTTAAAACTTCTTTCAAAAGAGATAATTTAACCTATGATGTTAAATGTATTAAACATCAGACTACAGAAAATGGAGTAGTTATTCCAGTAGATGCGAACGATTATTTCGGTGAAGAAATAACTATAGCAGGATTTAATAAAGAATTAGATAAAGCTCTTATTAAACAAGGTCTTGGAAATAAAAACGCAAGCTTTAATTTAAGTCATGGAAAACTTTATTTAAAAATTCATGAAGCCATACCCGATCCAGTAGACTTTATTTTGAGCTTTGTGAAAAAAATAAGATAGTCATTGTCTTGTGGACAAAAAACAAGACAAATAGAATTCAATAAAATGGGCCTAAGCATCCACTACAACGGCAGTTTCAACAAAGCAGCTTCTTTACGCGAAATGATCGAAGAAGTAAAAGATATTGCCAAAGTTCACAAATGGGAATACCATATTTTTGAAGATGCATTTCCAAAAAACAGTTTCGGAAAAGCTTCATATAACCAAAATATTTACGGCATAAGTTTTTCTCCTCCTGAATGTGAACCTATATGGCTATGCTTTCTTTCGAACGGCAGGATGAGCGGCCCGGTTCAGCTGAAATTTTGGGGGAAGAGTAAAAGCAAAAAAGAAAAGGAATCCTTATACTCCCTTTCTACAAAAACACAATTTGCAGGCATTGAAACACATAAGCTTGTGATTCATTTACTGAAGTATGTAAGCAAAAAATATTTGAGCAACTTTAAATTAAGCGACGAAGGGCAATACTGGGAATCAGGAGATGAAAAATTGCTGCAAGAAATATTTGACCGTTACGAAAGTATACTTGAAGTCTTTACTTCTTCAATTAAAAATTCTCCTATGAAAAAAGGCGAGGATTTTGAATCTTATTTTAAACGCGTGTTTAAACAAATACAGGATAAGAACAAGAGATAAATTCCCGAATCCTTCCTTTCTTTATTCTATCCATGAAAATAAAGTATTACTTTGATTTTTCATGGATAAATAACCTGTAACTTTACCTCGCAAATCATTACCTTCTGCAAACTGCCCTTTGCCAACTGATTTAAAATGGCCAAAACCAAAACAACATACTTCTGTCAAAATTGCGGGGCGCAATCACCTAAATGGGTTGGACGCTGTCCTTCGTGTAATGAGTGGAACACATTTGTGGAGGAGGTTATACAAAGAGGTGATGAGGCAAAGACTCCCGGTATTGTAAGTACCAGCACACAGCGTTCACAAAAGCCGCAATTGGTCAGTGAAATAAGTATTGGCACAGAGCATCGTATTCCTTTAGGCGACAAAGAACTCGACAGGGCATTGGGCGGAGGACTCGTTCCGGGATCATTAATATTATTCGGTGGTGAACCGGGTATTGGTAAATCAACATTAATGTTACAGCTTGCACTTAATTTAAAAAAATTGAAAGTGCTTTATGTATCGGGCGAAGAAAGCGAGCAGCAGATTCGTATGCGTGCTGAGCGGATTGGAATGAACAACGCGAATTGCTATATACTTACAGAAACCTCCACACAAAATATTTTCAAGCAAATTGAAATTCTCGAACCGCAGGTATTGATCATCGATTCGATACAAACATTACACTCCGCACATATTGAATCATCACCGGGCAGTGTTTCGCAGATACGTGAGTGCGCGGGCGAAATACTCCGTTACGCGAAAGAAAGCAACACCCCTGTTTTCCTGATCGGACATATTACAAAGGATGGAAGCCTGGCAGGACCGAAAGTATTGGAGCACATGGTTGATACCGTTTTGCAATTTGAAGGCGATCGTAACCACGTTTATCGTTTGCTCCGCACCATCAAAAACCGCTTTGGCTCAACTAACGAATTAGGCATTTACGAAATGCAGGGCAATGGCTTGCGGGAAGTAAGCAACCCATCCGAAATACTCATCACCAACCGCGACGAGCAAGTGAGCGGTGTAGCCATTGCCGCCACTATGGAAGGCATGCGGCCAATGCTTATTGAAACACAAGCGCTCGTTAGCTCCGCGGCGTATGGCACACCACAGCGCTCATCTACTGGATTTGACCTCCGCAGATTATCTATGTTGCTCGCTGTACTT
>JAEUTS010000169.1 GCA_016787005.1 Bacteroidia bacterium | reverse complement strand
GAGTACAGCTCAGCCCTGCATAAAAATAATTTTTACGCCGTTCAGTTTCACCCCGAAAAATCAAGTGCAACAGGACAGAAAATTTTAGAAAATTTCATTAAACTATAAAATCCTTTTAAGCCCTCTCCTTTGGAGAGGGTTTGGGTGAGGCTTTATGATTCAAATTATTCCGGCCATAGACATAATAGATGGTAAATGCGTTCGCCTTACCCAGGGAGATTATGCTCAAAAAACCGTGTATAATGAAAATCCACTTGAAGTAGCAAAGGAGTTTGAAGAGATCGGAATCAGGCGATTGCATTTAGTTGACCTGGATGGGGCGAAAAGGGGGGGCGTCGTAAACTTAAAAGTGTTGGAAGCTATTGCAGCCGGAACAGATTTAATCATTGATTTTGGTGGAGGAATAAAGTCGGATAATGCTATTGAGCAGGTGTTTAATGCAGGGGCTTCCATCGCGACTATAGGAAGCGTTGCTGTAAAGGATCAGCCATTGTTTTTCGGTTGGATAAAAAAATTCGGGGCAAATAAGATATTATTGGGCGCTGATGTAAAAAATGAAAAGATCGCAATAAATGGTTGGCTTGAAAGTACTGATCTTTCTATAATTGATTTCGTCAGGCAAAATGTTAACGCGGGAGTCAAAACTGTTTTTTGCACGGATATCTCTACTGATGGTATGTTGGAGGGCCCGTCAGTTAAGTTATATGAGAAAATAATCAGCACCTTTCCTAAGCTTGATTTCATTGCAAGTGGCGGAGTAGCTTCTCTAAATGACATTTATGAACTGGATAGGGTAGGGTGTAAGGGCGTTATTATAGGCAAGGCTATTTATGAGGGGCGTATTACATTTAACGAATTAAGAACAATCACCCAACGCTGACAGGGTTCTAAACCTTGAGCGTTGTTAAAGTAACAGTATGTCAAGTCAAAAGGTATCTGCTGCAATTATTATTAATCCTATTTCAGGAGGCAGGGATAAAAAAGCAGCCTTGGAAATTATAAAAAATGGATTTCCGAAGGATATCAGTTATGAACTGATTTTTTGGGAACGCCCGGAACAAAAAGATGAGATTATAAAAAGGGTCCGTGAGAATAACTATGAAATTGTTGTGGCGGCAGGAGGTGATGGCACAATTAACCAGGTCGCACAGGCTGTTATCGGCACAAATAGCAGGCTCGCTATCATTCCGCTTGGTTCGGGGAATGGCTTAGCCCGACATTTGGGAATTCCTCTTGATACAAGAGCGGCGGTTGAGCTTATTGGAAGCGGAAGAGAGATTAAAATTGATGGCTCTACTGTTAATGGTACTCATTTTTTTTGCACCTCTGGTATTGGATTTGACGCACTTATCGGAAAGTTATTCGCTGAAAGTAAGACAAGAGGTTTTTTTACTTATTTAAAACTCATTGTTTATAATTTTATCAGATATAAGCCGGAGCAATATTGCTTAATTGTTGATGGAACAGCAATAAAGACGACGGCGTTTTTAATAACCTTTGCCAACGCCTCACAATATGGCAATAACGCCTTTATTGCTCCACAGGCTGATATAAGTGATGGGTATATTGACATTGTGATTTTAAAACCATTTCGATTTTGGCAAGCGCCATTCATCGCTTTAAAAATGTTTAAAAGAACCTTGCATTTGTCAGGTTATGTTGATGTGTATAAGGGGAAAAATATTTCTGTGAGCCGAAGTTCTGCCGGGCCCGTTCACTTTGATGGTGAACCTGCGGAAATGGGAACAACGCTTGATTATAAAATTATGCAGGATCTTATTAAAGTTATAGTGTCTTAATTGACATCCTTTAATTTTGTTATAAAAAAAGATTGTAAAACCATTATTTTACCCCGACCTTTAAAATATGCTCACCAAACGCATCATACCATGCCTGGATATTAAAGATGGCAAAACGGTAAAGGGTATCAACTTCGAGAATATTAAGAATGTTGGTGATCCGGTTGAGTTGGGAACCTATTATGCTCAGCAAGGCGCTGATGAGTTGGTGTTTCTGGATATTACTGCAACCAATGAGAAGAGGAAAACATTGACAGAATTAGTTACACGCATAGCCAAAAATATTAATATCCCTTTTACAGTTGGGGGTGGTATAAGTTCCGTTGATGATGTATCAGCACTTTTGAATGCAGGGGCAGATAAAGTGTCTGTCAATACCTCTGCTGTTAAGGATCCTGATCTCTTGGATAGGCTTTCAAAGCAGTTTGGAAATCAATGTATTGTTTTGGCAATTGACACGAAATTTGATGAAGTGGAATGGTTCGTCTATTTGAATGGAGGACGGGTTGCAACCAATATTAAAACTGTTGAATGGGCGAAGGAAGCGGTTAGGCGTGGTGCGGGTGAAATACTTCTTACATCAATGAACAACGATGGTACCAAAAATGGTTTCGCGTTGGATATTACACGAAAAGTGTCTGAAGCTGTATCCGTACCTGTGATTGCCAGCGGTGGTGCCGGAAGCATGCAGCATTTTGTTGATGTATTCCGTGAAGGAAAGGCCGATGCTGCATTGGCGGCAAGTATTTTTCACTATAAAGAAATTGAAATTAATGAATTGAAAATATTCTTAAAAAAAAATAATATACAAATAAGAGGTTGAGGGGTTTCAAGTTTCAGATTCGAGATGAATGAGAACCTGAAATCTGAAACTTTTAACCTGAAACCATTTTAAATATGAAACCAAATTTTTCAAAATCTGATGACGGCCTTATCCCCGTTATAGTTCAGGATGTTAAATCAAATGTTGTACTTATGTTGGGTTACATGAATGCGGAGGCATTTGAAAAAACGCAGAGAGAAAAGCGGGTTACTTTCTATAGCCGCAGCAAAATGCGCTTGTGGACCAAGGGAGAGGAAAGTGGTAATTTTCTCGATGTGAACGACATGAAGATCGATTGTGATAACGACACAATTTTGATCAAAGCCACTCCGATTGGACCTGTTTGCCATACAGGTGCGGATACCTGCTTTGGTGAAAAAAATGTTTCAGTCGATTTTTTAAAACACCTCGAAGGAATAATTACCGAACGTAAAAACAAACCATCGGACAAATCTTATACCAGCTCACTCTTTCAGAAGGGCATCAATAAAATTGCGCAAAAGGTTGGAGAGGAAGCTACGGAGCTTGTTATCGAAGCAAAAGATGAAAATGTGGAGCTGTTTAAAAACGAAGGGGCTGACCTTTTATTCCATTACCTTATTTTGCTTTCAGCAAAAGGAGTTACGCTTGATAATATTATTGATGTTTTAAAGAAAAGACACACAAAATAATTGATAACAGGAAATTTATTTTACGAGGGATATATGTCCTATATAGGTGTGTTCCAGATCAAAAATATCAGTCAGAATAATCTTGTAAACATAAACATCCTGCTGGGCAAGTTCTTTGCCGCCATTTGCTTTTCCATTCCATCCTTCATTCAGGTCTTCGGTTGAGAATATTAAATTTCCCCACCTGTCGAATACAATCATCTTGTATTTAGCAATACCAATACCTTTGCCGTTGAATGTTTCATTTATATTATCTCCGTTTGGACTGAAAGCGTTGGGTACATAAAACGTAAATTCCGATTTTAGACTAACACAATGAGAGACCGTATCTTTACAACCTTCGGCATTTTCTACGGTCAGCAGTATGCAATATTCCCCAACATCACTATACTTGTGCGACGGATTTTGATTCGTACCTGTTTTGCTGTCAACCGGATCTCCGAAATCCCATAACCAGCTTACTGCTCCCTGCGATTGATCATTGAACTGGAAGGTAGGATTCACAATGGTGGAGGTAGTTGGTGTTGTTGTAAATTGAGCCACAGGATTGTCAGATACCCGGATCATGTTAGGTTTTGTATTGGTTGAGCTACAGCCTTTGCTCGTTTGTACAGTAAGCTTTACAGAGTATTGTCCTGATTTATCAAAACAAGCCGTAGGGTTTTGATTAGTTGAAGTGCTGTCACCAAAGTCCCAGAGCCATTGTGTAATGGTATCACCGGTTGCGGCAGTACTATTATCTCTGAAGTTTACACAGAGGATAGGGCAGCCCGCAGGAACGTCAGCAATAAAGTTTACAACCGGCAAAGGGTTAACGTTAACAGTTACAATTGCCGTATCGTTTGGTGTGCCGCAGCCATCTGAAACAACAACCGTATGGGTTTCCTGCGCATTAGGTGTAATAGTTATGCTGGGCGTGTTTTGTACAGGTGTTGTTAACCAGGTATAGTTATATGGTCCTCCGTTTCCTCCGCTGGCCACACCGGTAATTGTTACTGAACCTCCGGGACAAACCGGGCTAACAGTATTTACATTTACATCTAATGGAGGGCTTGTGTTTACCTGCACAGTTTGTGTGGCCGTTGTACATCCATTCGCATCAACCACACTTACTGTATAGGTGGTGCTTTGAGTTATTTGTACACTCAGGGTCGCTCCTGACTGGGTTCCGGGCTCCCATACGATCGTATAGCCCGGAGTGCCGCCTGAGGGACTTGCTGTTAATGTTGTTGTTTGACCAATACAAACAGTAGCCGGTGTAATAGCAGGTAAGTTTAATGCGGGAGGTTCGGTTATAGTTGTTACGGTAGTGGATGTGCAGTTTTTACTGTCTGTAATAGTTACAGTATAGGTTCCCTGGCAAAGATTGCTAGCAGTTTGATCTGTGGCTGAATTACTCCAGTTATAGAGGTAAGGCCCGGTGCCACCTGTTGGAAGAGTTGTAGCTGTTGCATTACAGCCATTGTAGCAGGTTGCAGGCGTTGTTCCCTGCATGCCCGCGATCACTCCACTGTTGTTTAGGATCGTTGTAGTCTGAACAGAAGTGCAACCGTTATTGTCAGTTACTGTTACAGTATAGGTTGCGGCACCTAAATTTATTGCGGTCGGAGTTGTTGCTCCGCTGCTCCAACTGTATGTGTAGCCGCCAGTTCCGGGAGTTCCTCCGCTTGAAGTTACATCCGCGGTTCCATTACTTTGGTTGCAGTCGGCAGGGGTGTTGGTAGCTAAAGTATTTAATACAGCAGGTTCAGCAACAGTAACTGTGCTATCTTTCTTACAGCCATTTGCATCAGTAATTGTTACAGAATAAGGGCCGGCACAAAGTGAACTTATGCTAAGGTTTGTTGAAGATGTACTCCATGATATTGAGTAAGGAGCAGTACCGCTATTCGCTG
>JAEUTS010000158.1 GCA_016787005.1 Bacteroidia bacterium | reverse complement strand
ACGAAATCGCCAACTTCTTTTAACTGCCAAACGTTAGCAGCACTATTATGAAGACAATCATAACAATGTTATTTTTTATTACAGATGACTTGTAATTAAAACGCGATCCCCATGTGGAATTCGAGGCGGGGAGCGATGCCGGTATATGCAATCTCATTAAAAGCAGTGAAATTACCCATTCCGTTTGTGTCGGAAAGCTTTAAGCCGCCGCCAACAAAGGCATTCAGACTAAACCTGTTCTCAACGGCAGTCAGCCTGAAACCAAAGCCCAAGCCACCAATAGCGGAATTAACCATTGTCTTATTAATCTGATCCGGGGAAACAGGTCCGTAGTATATGGTTTCATTCACTTCTTCGTACCTATACATAAAGAATGGCGCGAAATAAGCGAATGTTGAATAATTTTTCATCAGTTTGTTTAAAGCCTCTTTATTATAAAGCAAATTGATCCTGTATTGAAGTTCTCCGTTCCCTCCTATCCGTTCAACAATACCGTTCTTTTGCGACAACTTAAATCCTCCCAAAAGCGCGAATGTATTATTATTCTTCAGTCTGCGCTCATAGCCTAATTGAAGCGTGCTAAAAAAAAGATCAATCGGACCAATGTAAAAATAGTTATTCCGCCTATCTACACTTTTTGCCTTTTCAGCTTCCTGGGGAAACGCGGTTTGAATTAAGAGGACTGTAAAGAAAACAGATAATACTTTTTTAGTGTTCATTTTTCAGTGTTTTAAAATTGATTATTAGAGTTTATAGCGAATAAGTTTTTTTGTGGGTTTTAGTGTTTTTGTGCTTTAGTGGCATTTGGATTTTGGCCACCAAAGCACGAAAGCTCTAAACCTGCCTGCCGGCAGGCAGGTTTTCCCCCATATATTTTTTTGAACATGCATATAATAATCTAATTCGGTATAATCTCTATTACATATATGTTTGGTTTTTATCGGGTCGGTTCAACAGGCGGACCCGGAACCGGCTTAACCTCAGGCGATGGTGCCGGAGGTGCCTTTGGGGGTTCAGCATGAGAAGGAGCTACTTCAGGCATATGTACGGGTTGTTTAGGTTCATTTGGCTTGGATGGCACCTCGGGCTGCTGTTTTCCCGATCCATAATATTGCTTATCAAGGGTTGTTTGCTTCATCTGATCATTATTTGAAACTTATACGTTTTACTGCGGAATAATAAGTGATTTTTTCAATGATTCAACAACTTTAAAAATCTCCATCTTCAGTGCTTTAAACCGTTTTTCGAATTGATCGAACTTCGCGGCCATTTGTTTATGCTTTTCCCTGTAATCCAGTTGATCCTCTTTGCGGGCTTGCAGCATATGACTCAAAAAGTATTCATGCAAATCAACTTCCTGCTGTAACTCATCCAACTCACCTCCGGTAATCTTTATCAATTCAGCTTCTATCAATTCTATTGAACTTTTAGAGTTTACAGGAACTTCCTTTCCGGTTTTGCGGACAACAAGCGCGTAAAAGAAAGCTACTTCATCGCGCCAAAAAGCGATCTCACTGCGCCATTCATTACTTTGCTGATGTAATACTTCAAGCCCTGCTTCAAGCAGGTAAGTTGATTTAGGTGACGCTATTCGTTCCATCTTTATTTAATTAATTGTTAAACAAAGATGTTGTATTGTACAAAAAGCAAAAATGACCCGTGTCATAAACAGCATTGACATTCGTCATGGTGTAATGCCCTTTGTCGGTTGGAGATATGAATTTCTTAAGAATCAGGGATTAGCAAGGAGAAAATTCTATCCTTTACCTTCGCCAAGCCATTTCCATGGTTTGAGCTTTTCCTCTT
The DNA here is from genome assembly GCA_016787005.1 of Bacteroidia bacterium. Classification (GTDB taxonomy): domain Bacteria; phylum Bacteroidota; class Bacteroidia; order JABDFU01; family JABDFU01; genus JABDFU01. Next base: position 882 of record JAEUTS010000158.1, on the reverse strand, counting down.
TCTTTAATCCAAATTGAACGATTGCATTCTTTTCAATGTAGTTTAGCGCCTCATGGATACTATCTGTGAACAGGAAAAGTTCCATATCCGATTGATCGATCGCTCCCATTTCTTTCATTTTAAGGAGTTGGGCGTACAAATGCTCATAATACTGTTTGCCAATAACCACCACAGGAAATCGTTTTACCTTGTTTGTCTGAATAAGCGTTAACGCCTCAAAAAATTCGTCCATTGTCCCGAACCCGCCCGGCATTACAACAAACGCGTAGGAATATTTTGAAAGTAATACTTTTCTTACAAAAAAATAATCAATACTTACCCATTTATCCAGATATATATTAGGATTCTGCTCTTTAGGTAACACAATATTGCAGCCAACAGAACGCCCTCCGGCTTCTTTAGCGCCCCTGTTGGCGGCCTCCATCAAACCGGATCCTCCTCCCGTCATAACGGTAAAACCCTGCCTGGCCAAACCCTCACCCAATTGCCTCGCCAAATTATAAGCCGAATGAGTTTCACCGAACCTGGCCGATCCAAAAAATGTAACACAGGGACCAAGAAAATGAAATATCCTGAATCCTTTTACAAATTCGAACAACACTTTAAGCACAAATAGCAATTCTTTCCACCTCGAACGGGGTCCTTCAAAAAAGGAAAGTTCATCGTTCTTCTTTCTTTTGTCCTCCATAGTACAGCTATTATAGCGGCTTGTTTAAAATTGATAACAATCAAGACATTGAATGATATCCCTCATTCTGTATCCGGGCTGAATTTAGGTAATTTGAATCAAATTAATAAAAAAATGATCATGGAAACAAACACAACATTCACTGACAAGGTAATTGACCGTCTCAGGAAAGCAGCAACTGAACTTGAAGAATT
>JAEUTS010000102.1 GCA_016787005.1 Bacteroidia bacterium | reverse complement strand
GATGAAATCAGTCCGCAGGAACTGGAATTTGTTAATACTGTTGCCGAGACCTTTAACATTGAGCCGGCTGAGTACAAAAGCTGTATGAATTTTGTGCAGGCCACTGAAGCTGACAAGCTTGATGCTCCTGAAATACTGGTGATCAATAATGAACCTGAAAACAAATTCAAACAAACTCGTCATATTTATTCAGATGGTATAACCGGGGAGCTCCGGATATTACGTATTCCAAGTGTAAGTATGTATGCGCTGAGTTATTTTGGTTCAAGTGAGTTGAACCTGAACGGGCAGGGCATCAAAAACGAAACTGTTTATATTTTAACACACGGTTCTTCCATTCGGAGTTCTAAGGTCAAGCCAATTTATTACAGCGATATCATCAGCTCCTTCCTGAGCGACAAGAGTAAAGCGAAGATCACTTTCGCTGCAAAAAATCTTGAATATAAGTTCAAAGGCGGAAAACTTGGCTTACGTAATATCAACATAACCGAGGAATCGGGTAAGCTGATTGGTATAATGGGCGGAAGTGGTGCCGGTAAATCAACCTTGCTCAATGTACTTAACAGTAACGAAGTGCCAAGTGGAGGTGGTGTCTACATAAATGGCATCAACATACATACTGAGAAGGATAAGATAGAAGGTGTTATCGGGCACGTGTCTCAGGATGATCTCCTGATCGAGGAATTAACAGTAGCTCAGAATTTGTTTTATAATGCCAAGCTTTGTTTTGGGAACATGCCGGATGGGCAGATTATGAAAATGGTAGGGGAATTGTTGACTGACCTTGGCTTATTTGAGACCCGTGACTTAAAAGTTGGCAGCCCGCTTGAAAAAACGATAAGTGGTGGACAACGGAAGCGTCTGAATATAGCGCTGGAACTTATCCGTGAGCCTGCTGTGTTGTTTGTTGATGAACCTACATCAGGACTTTCTTCACGCGATTCGGAGAACATCATGGACCTTTTAAAAGAATTGGCATTAAAAGGAAAACTCGTTTTCGTGGTAATTCACCAGCCATCGTCCGACATTTTTAAAATGTTTGACAAACTGATGATACTTGATGTCGGCGGCTATCCTATTTATTATGGCAACCCGGTTGATGGTGTTATTTATTTTAAAACAATAATTAACCATGTTAACAGCAATGAGAGCGAGTGTATAACCTGCGGAAATGTTAATCCTGAGCTGATATTCAATATTATTGAATCGAAGGTGTTGGATGAGTATGGTAACCTTACCCATAACCGTAAAGTTTCTCCTTCAGAATGGAATAAATTTTACATCGAACGAATAGAGAGTAAAATACCGGTTGCCGAAGCTCATACGGCTCTGCCAGAAAGTACGCTTAAAATACCGTCAAAATTTAAGCAATTTAAAGTGTTTATTACACGTGATATCTTATCAAAGCTCACAAATAAGCAATACCTGGCCATCAATCTGATCGAATCGCCTTTGCTGGCTTTTATATTGGCTTACCTGGTTAAATTTTACAACACTGATATTTCCAATAAAATAGGCTACATTTTCCGCGACAATGAAAACATGCCGGCCTATTTGTTCATGTCGGTTGTGGTGGCCCTGTTTATAGGTTTAACGGTAAGTGCCGAGGAGATTATTCGCGACCGAAAAATATTAAAGCGTGAATCGTTCCTTAACCTCAGCCGGATCAGTTACCTGTTCTCTAAAATATCAATCATGTTCCTGTTGTCGGCGATTCAAACAACCATGTTTGTGTTTATGGGTAATTTTGTACTTGAAATAAAGGGAATGCACCTGGATTACTTTATGGTGTTATTCACTACCTCGTGTTTTGCCAATATGCTTGGACTGAATATTTCTGCCAGTTTTAACTCAGCAGTTACCATTTATATTCTTATCCCTTTTCTCATCATTCCACAGCTATTGTTGAGCGGAGTGATCGTTAAGTTCGATAAACTTAATCCTGCTATTACATCTCAAAGCACAGTGCCGTTTACCGGTGAAATAATGGCATCGCGCTGGGCCTTTGAAGCACTTGCTGTTAACCAGTTCAAAACAAATAAATTTGAGCGTAATTTTTATAAGTATGATAAAGCAAAAAGTATAGCCGATTTCAAAAAGAACTATTGGATACCGAAAATACGGGCTAAGGTTGATCGTTGTGAAACCAACCTGAAAACCAGGGCTGCTGCAAGTAAACATGAGTTTGAAGAGGACCTGAAGCTTATTACGAATGAGATAAAAAAGGAAAGTGCTGTTACACATTCTGTTCAGCTGAAGGGTTTGGAGCAGTTAACTGTCGATAAGTTTGATGCTGCAACTATTGTAAGGTTGCGTGATTTCCTCAGCAGGTTAAACACCTATTATATACGCAGGTATAATAATGCAAGCAACCAGGGTGATCAGCTTGTTTCCAAATTGAACAATGCCAATAAGGAAGAGTTCATGCAAAACAAGAACGATTATGAGAATGAATCATTGATAAACCTTGTAACCAACCATAATGAGTTGGATAAGATACTGGAGAAAGATGGTGAGCTGATTCAGCGTGCCGATCCCGTATTCCTTGATCCGTCATCTAACTTCGCGCGTGCGCACTTCTTCGCCCCTCGTAAAAAGTTTATGGGTAATTATTACGATACGTATTGGGTGAACATCTGTGTGATCTGGTTGATGTCGTTGGTAATGGCGATCACCTTATATTTCGATGTACTCAAGAAGCTTCTGGATGGTTTGGAGGAGTTGTTCAGCAGGTTGTCCAGGAAGGGTGATGCTTTCCCAAACTGATATTATTAAATCTTCCCTACAAAAAAAAGGTTTTGAGTTGTTCTCATGCAAAGGCGCAAAGCTCGCCAAGAACAAAATTATCCAACTACGTTAACCATCGAATATTCTTTTTTTCCTTTTCTAATCAAAATATAGGAATTTGGTAAGAGGTAATCATTATTAACAATAAGATTTACGTCACTAATTTTATTGAGATTTATTGACACCCCTCCGGCTTGAATCATTTTTCGTGCTTCCCCTTTTGACGAAAATATTTTTGTTTTTTCAGCCACAAAATCTACAATATTTATTCCATTTTTTATGTCAAGCGCTCCAATTTGAAATGAAGGAACACCGGCTTCTCTTAAAATATCAAGAAAGTCACCTCTTTGAGAAACACTTTTCAATTGCTCAATGGTTCCCTTACCAAAAAATATTTCCGAAGCTTCAACAGCTGCATTATAGTCGGTTTCTGAGTGTACGCGGATGGTAATATCTTTCGCCAGTGCTTTTTGTAATATGCGAAAGTTAGGAGCTTTAGCGTGTTCAGCTTCCATAGCTTCTATTTCAGCCTGTGTCATTAACGTAAATATGCGGATGTAATTTTTTGAATCTTCATCGGAAGCATTGAGCCAGAATTGGTAGAACTGGTAAGGTGAGGTTCTTTTTGCATCAAGCCATATGTTCCCGCCTTCAGTTTTGCCAAATTTGGTGCCATCGGCTTTTTTAATTAACGGGGTTGTCAGGGCGAAGGCATCACCGCTATCTTTACGCCGGATCAATTCCGTTCCAGTAACAATATTGCCCCACTGGTCAGAGCCGCCCATCTGGAGTTTAACGCCTTTGTGTTTCCACAAATAGTAAAAATCATAGCCCTGAACCAGCTGATAGGAGAACTCTGTAAAAGACATGCCTGTATCCATTCGTTTTTGAACAGAGTCCTTGGCCATCATGTAATTGATTGTAATGTGCTTTCCTACATCACGTATAAATTCAAGGAATGTGAAATTTTTGAACCAATCGTAGTTATTAACTATCTCTGCCGAATTTACGCCGCTTTCAAAATCAAGAAATTTTTCAAGCTGCTTTTTCTGGCAATTCAGGTTGTGCTGCAAAACTTCTTCGCTTAAAAAATTACGCTCCTGGCTTTTGCCCGATGGGTCGCCTACCATTCCTGTAGCTCCGCCCACAAGAGCGATGGGTTTATGTCCAGCCCGCTGAAAATGAAGCAAAGTCATGATCTGCACCAGGTTTCCTACACCTAACGAATCAGCGGTAGGATCGAAACCAATATACCCTATTGTCATTTCTTTGGTAAGCTGTTCTTCGGTTCCGGGCACACAGTCGTGGAGCATACCACGCCATTTGAGTTCTTGTATAAAATTTTTAATCATAGCGGAAGGTGAAATTTACATACAAATTACGAATAAAGGCGAATTTACGAATTACGAATGTAAAAACGATTCGTAAATTCGTAGAAATGGTATTTGTAACAGGAGGAACAGGTTTATTAGGCACTCATGTACTTTATGAGTTGTTAAAGTCCGGCAAACAAGTGAGGGCATTGAAGCGACCTGGCAGTGATTTACTGCAAGTGATCAGAACTTTCAGCTACTATACTTCTGCGCCTGAACAATTATTTTCAAAAGTGCAATGGGTTGAAGGTGACCTCGATGATATTTATAGTCTGTTGGAAGCAATGGAGGGTGTTGATGAAGTGTATCATTGTGCTGCCATTGTTTCATTTGATCCTAAAGATGTACAAGCTATTTTAAAGGTGAATATTGAAGGTACTACTAATGTGGTAAATGCAGCGATTGAGAAAAAAATTAAAAAATTCTGCCATGTGAGTTCAATTGCCGCAATAGGAACAAGTGAAGGTAGTATTACGGAAGAAACATATTGGAAATCTTCGCCGGATAACAGCATTTATTCTATCAGTAAGTATGGAGCAGAGCGTGAAGTTTGGCGTGCCGCTGAGGAGGGCCTGAATGTTGTTGTTGTAAACCCCTCAGTAATTATTGGCCCGGGTGATTGGAAGGGTGTGGGGACTAAAATGTTCAGAACGGCCTATAACGGATTACTATTCTATACTGATGGGGTTACGGGTTTTGTTGATGCACGTGATGTCGCAGGTGTTATGGTAAGACTAATGGAAAGCAAGATTTGCGGTCAGCGATTCATTGTTTCATCTGAAAATATTGGATTCAGGAAATTCTTTGAATTGGCATGCGCCTGTTTCAAAAAGCCATTACCTTCTGTAAAAGCAGGAGCATTGTTGAGTGGTATAGCCTGGAGGATAGAAAAATTTAAAAGTGCGATCAGTGGTTATAGCCCTTTAATAACAAAAGAAACGGCCAGGGCCGCACATAAAACGAAATATTATTCGAATGATAAAGTAAAAAAGGCGTTGAATTATAATTTTATTCCCGTTGATGAATCTATCCGGGAAACGTGCCGTTTATTTCTGCTGGACACAAAAAATTAATGTTTATTTAATTCAGCCTGTTTTCTGCT
>JAEUTS010000188.1 GCA_016787005.1 Bacteroidia bacterium | reverse complement strand
CCATTAAAAAAAGAAAGGAGGACTACTTCAATCGAAAACTTATTGCTAAACAGATGGCTTTAGCTTAACTTTGAATCAGACTTCAAAAAACCACCTAAGTTTTTGTTATAAATAGTCCAAATTAGTTTGAAGACGTACAATGAAACCACTCCATCAATAGTGTCACACATTTTACTCCACTTTATACCGTCCCATTTAGCAATATTGATTATAGTATCAGTTGAAGTATACATTTTAAAACTTCCTCCCGCATATAAGACTTTCTTAATTGTATCCACCACTAAAGCACGGACTTCAGGAATTGGCGAGTAAACATTTGGAGTCATTGAATAGTTACCAACCGGAAGCCAATTCGCATTTGTCTTGTTTTTAACCTTTATAAATTTGATTAGAGAATCATTCCCATAGGCATTTGTTGCCGTGAGTTTAATTTTATAATTGCCAGGAGCAGTGTAACATATAATGCCTGGGTTTTTATTAGGACTCGTACTAATACTTGCTCCATCCAATTCCCAGCTCCACTTTGTTACGGGGTTTATGGTAGAATTAATTACGTTTAAACATAATCCAGTACACAGGGAATCAATTGTCGAGTTGAAATTTACAATTGGCCTATTTGTAAATTTGGAAACATATGGCATCGCAAGACCTTCCAACCAAATATCATTATTGTAATTTGTAGCGTTAAAAATTATATCATTTGGAACATTAACAATCGAGGAGATATTAGTACCATCGAAAGAATATATTTTGGAGCCACTGTTTAAATCAGGATTAAAATAAATTTTATTTGCAATATTTTTCATCAATTTCCCTCCAGCATTTAAATCAGGGAAAAAATTATTCGTAAAATCAGTCCAATTATTTCCATCCCAACAGGCAAGCCCTCTTATGTTTACACCCCCAATAGTGCTAAATTGGCCCGTAACATATAATTTATTATTCATTACAGCCATTCTACTAATTAATGCATCAGCGCCAACGCTGAGAGAGTCCCATTTGTTTCCAGTCCATTTTGAAATATAAGCACAATTTATACCGCCACTTTGAGTAAAACCGCCACAAGCATACAATTCGCCATTATAAAATAACATATCTAATACACTTCCATTAAATCCATTACCCAAAGGAACCCAATTGCTACCATCCCATTTGGCCACTGAATTCGCAGCAATGCCTCCAATATGTGTGAAATTCCCCCCAGCATAAAGCTCGCCGTTATAGCTAAACAATTTATAAATACTTCCATCCGGTTTTGTTCCTACCGGTACCCATGAATTCCCATTCCATCTGCTTATGTTCTGTATAGTACTAGCAGCATCAACAAAAGTTCCTCCAATATAAATATCATTGTTGTATTGCTCAATCGAGGAAACGGAGCCATTCACACCATCTTTAAAACTATTCCATTTGGTACCATCCCACTGGGCAATGCTATTAAAAGTTCGTTTGCCAATGAGTTCAAAGTGTCCACCTACATATACTTTTTTGCTTAGAGTATCTGTAAACATAGCACGCACGAAAGTATTTCCAGTATTTGGACTTGTGAACAGAGAATCCCTTTGTATCGGAGCAAGGGCTTGGGAAAAGGCAAAGCTTGAAAAAGGAATAAAAACTATAATTAAATATTTTTTCACAATTAAAACGTTTTAGATATTCTATAGTAACTTTTTTGACACACTTTTACTCCATTTCAAATAGATATCCCTGAATCAATTACCAGTTACAATAAGTTTATTTATAAATATGGTGCTTTCGTGAATAGTCAGCCCCTTTAAAATATAAATGCCGTTACCTAAATCACCTCTATGAAAGATGTACTGATTTTGTCCTCTATCGATTACTATGTTTTTGACTTCGCGACCTGTTAGATCATAAACCATTAAATGGGAAGCAGCATTTATTCCATGAAACTGGATTGATGTTTCTTCGGTAAATGGATTGGGGGAAATTGTTACAGAATTTGAATTATGAACAAGAGTTATCTCGGTGAATATTTTTTTAACAACTAGTGAGTCGATGACAATATTTATTGGGATAATGCTTCCATCTTTGTTAATTGCTTTAATAAAATTTGGAAAAAATTTCACAGTTTGAAATATATTGCCAGGGTAAGAACTCGATGTAGTGCAAGTTAATTCGCCAATAATGCCGTAGCCTGAACTATTTATTTTATCTGTTTTACAAACAGCAAGGTTTGTATTATTGGATAATATGTTGGGGTGACATATTGAGATTAAATTACTTCCTTTAGTTCCAAGCCATGATGTAAGTGGTGAAAATTTGGCAGTAGGTATGTTTATCAAATTAGGATTAATAAAATCAATAGAAAAAGCTAACCCATATATATTATTTGCCTGGGTAGAATTAGTACCCAGACCTATTTGCAAACGGGTTGAATTACCTGCAATAACCGTATCATCTAAACACTTAATATATAAGGCAGGCATCCCTTGAACGTATTTCGGTTCAGCTAATTTCAAGGAATGAGTTAAGCCATAATTTAAAAGAATAGAAAGTGTATCATCATAGGCAATTATACCGTCACCATTACAATCAATATGCTTATAGTTGGTTCCATTACTTAGTGTATCAGCCCAACCCAATGAAGGTTGCCCCGTCCAGTTTGTTGAAGCGTTAAAACGTGTAGTTGCGGTTTTTCCGAATCCAGTACCAATTGCAAGCAAATCCATATTGTCAGCTGTTCCACTATTGTCTGCATCACCTGGCCAAACGAGGCTACAGTTAGCCACAGCTATATTTTTTGTAACAGAGTCGGTGCATCCCGCATTTGTGATCCTGAGTACAACATTATATGCTCCGGTAGTTAAAAAAGTGTATGAAAAATCCGTAGTGGTACCACTGACGCTTGCCGGAGCAGAAATCGACCAGCTATATGTCCCCGTAGAACCTGTATTAGTAAAAGTTACAGGTGCTCCTATACAAGGAGTTGGATTAGTAAATGTTGCAGTGATTGGATTGACTCCGGTTATATTAAATGCTTTGGTTTGGGTACATCCATTCCCGTCAGTCACTGTAAGTGTATATCCACCGGATGCAAGGGGTGATGCCGTTGTTCCGGTTGTACCATTACTCCAACTATATAAATAAGGTAAAATTCCACTGGTAACCTTAACGGCGGCACTTCCAATCGAATTGCAACCATTATTTTTACTTGTGGAAGTCAATGTGATTGGAATAATTGCAGGTGTGGCTTCACTGGTTGCAGTACAACCAAGAGCATCTGTTACCGTAAGAGTATAAGTAGTTCCTAAGCTTAGACCGGAAGAAGTTTCTGAAGTTTGTCCATTGCTCCATAAATAAGAATATGGCGTTGTTCCATTTACGGAAAATCCTATTACGTTTCCTGCATTTGTTAAGCATGACCATTCCGCTGTAGCCCCAACTACCAATGGATGTGCCTGAACAAATGTTACACTTGAACTGGTTGTACACGAACCTTGTGTAATAGTTACAGTATAGGTGCCCGGACTAATATTATTTATGGAGTTGGTAAGTGAATTAGTGATCGAACTTGCACCGGTACTCCAATTGTAAGTATATGGCCCACCCGCACTACTGCTGATTGATACAGACACGTTACCTAGACTTCCTCCTAAACAGCCAATATTTGTAGCAGAGATCGAATTAATGTTTAATGTGTTTGTGGCGGAAAGAGAAACTATTGAAATCGAGGAACACGAACCTTCTGTTACTGTAACAGTATAAGTGTTGGCAGATAAGCCGGTCAGAGCTAACGTAGTTGCAGTAGTTGTTCCACTGATTCCGTTACTCCAGCTATATGTATAAGGCCCACCGGAACCACTGCCAATGTTAACTTGTGCACTTCCATCGCCAACTCCACTACATGTTTCATTTGAAGTAACTATTCCCGTTGCGGATATAACACAACTACAGCTATTTACTGTAATGTATGAAAGTTTTATAAGGCTATCCTTTTTACAAGCCGTTGTAAGTACCAATTTAACAGGATAAGTCCCCTGAGTTGTATAGATAATTCCCGGATTTACAGCGGTAGAACTTGCAGGGGTACCACCCGTAAATGTCCATTGGTATTTATATCCTGAAGTGTCGCATGAATTACTTACGACCGGAGTAAATGAAACCAGGGTATTTGAACAGGTAGTTGTGCTACTCGCTGTATAGTTTAACCCAAGTGATTTCCCTTCACAAACATTAGTGCATATAGATGTTATGAAAGCATCAGTAGTACCACCGCCAAAAGTAGTTTGAAAAGCACCAGAAGTTACAGGATATCCTCCAGTTGTATAACCCGCAAGATAAAGGGAATTTCCATTAATAGTTATTCCTCCCCCATCGTCAATATCATCTTCTCCGGTACCACCCAAAAACGTAGAACATATTTTTTTTCCTATTGCGCTAAATTTAACAATTCGTAAATCTTCCGGTGATCCTGCTGTAGATCCTCCATTAAACACTGGTTGATAACTACATGCGTCAACAGGTACGGGGGTTGGAACATCTTCTTCTTCCGCAAGCAAATAAATATTATTGCTTACATCAGTAATAACACTAAAGCCAAAGTCCCAATTGACTCCTCCATAAAACGTGGCCCATTGACGAATTCCAGTAGAATTGAATTTCGCAACGAAGGCATCGAAAGAGCCACCTCCATACATAAACTGAAAAACAATATTGGTTCCGGTTTTACCAGTTGGGAAATTTGTTGATGAAGTAGAGCCTGTTATAATCAGGTTATCCAAAAGGTCTATCGCAACGCTTTGAGCTAAATCATCACCAGTCCCGCCATAATAAGTCGCCCAAATTCGCATGCCTACTGAATTAAATTTCACTAAAAAGGCATCCCCCATCATTGAACCTCCTGCAAAAGCCACCTGAATGGCCCCCGCAGAAATTGGAAAATTTGAAGATTGGGTATTGCCGACAATAATTATGTTGTTTGCATTATCTATTGCAATGCCTCTGGCATAATCCGCACCATTTCCACCATAAAATGTAGCCCACTGAATTGTTCCTACAGTGTTTAACTTTACTAAAAAGGCATCATAAGCACCTCCGACAACCATTTGTGATCCTCCAAGTACAGGAAAGTTTACTGAATTAGTAAATCCGGTAAAAACTACATTATCCGAATTGTCAATAGCAACACCTATCCCTTTATCGTCAGTACTACCGCCATAATAAGAAGCCCAAATTCGACTTCCAGCAGAATTTAACTTCACAACAAATGCATCAGATGCTCCGCCTCCAAAAGCCATCTGAAAAGCCCCTGATGAAACAGGAAAATTAATTGAACTAGTCTGCCCAACAATAACAATATTACCTGCATTATCACAGGCAATAGAATGACTACTTTCATCAGTACTCCCTCCATAATAAGTAGCCCAAAGACGCACTCCCTCTGAATTAAATTTCACCACAAAAGCATCATTTTGAATACCTCCAAAAGCCATCTGAAATGCCCCTGCTGAAACAGGAAAATTAGTTGAAAAAGTATAACCAGAAACAATTACATTGCCGGCTTTGTCAGTAACGATACCCGAACTGAATTCTGTAGCACTTCCTCCGTAATAGGTGGCCCAAGGATCAATAATTAAAGGAAATTCCTTGTTATAAGCGCCCACGTTAAAGCTAACCAGGTATGATGTAATAGGTGTTGAGGACGAAATATCATTGTTTTGTTCTATAGAATTATTACGATCTGCTATGTTTTCATTTAATATATATTCTGCCTTCACATCAACAATTTTTCCATTTACATTTTGATATACCTTAGGTATTGATTCATAAAATTCATTTAGGCTCGTTTTGATTTTTAATTTTCCGTTCTCTATTGTTAATGCGTCTACACCCTTCCAGTTAAGTTTTATCTGATTGGGATCTCCATTTGGGTTTACAATTAAGTCATACTCCAACCCTGCCTTGTTGCCATAATAAGCAATGTCAATGTTGTTGTAAATATTTTTGTAGGTTACTTTGTTATACTGCGCTATATTTGTTATCCCTTTAGGACAATTGGGAAAATAAAAATTCCAGTATCCGTTTATTTCATTTTCATTAGTAGTGCCAACACTTTCATTACATCCTTCAAAATTCATATCAACACGGTGGATATTAACTTGCCGCATCTGTAAAAGTTCTTGTCTTTTTTGTTTTATGTTGACTGGAGCGATGGAGCCTGCCTTTTGTAATTCTTCTATTTGTTCATCCACCTCGTGCATCATTTCTTGCACATTGCTATAAACATAGCTTACACATGATTTACGGAGGTATATATCAGCACGGCCAACATTGCCTTTGTATAATACATCAGGACAAAGTTTGCCATTTATATCAACGAACTGCCCCTTGTTGCTAATGAAACCAACTCCATCACCTTGCAACTTTGGGCTACTCGGCACATTTTCTTTATCCGAATAGACTTGTTTATTTTTATTGGAATTTGAAAAAATATTTATTGAAACAAGAATGAGGACAATAAGTGAGGAGTAGCATTTTTTCATGGAATAATGATTACTAAATGTCTCAGCAATTTAATCAAATAAATTCAACTATTAAAAGGCCATTAACCAATATTTTAGATAGAATTGTCATAGATTTTAATCAGTTTTATAATCTCACTACAATAACAATTTCAAGAATATAATTACATGCTAAATTAAATGAGACTCGCCAATTCGCTCCCAGAATTTTGGAAGGTATAACCAAAGCTCCTTCTAAACCCGCTGGAAGCTTCTTCTTTAAAAGTTTCTGAGGGCCTAAAATCAATTTTGTACCACCAGTAAACTCATCTTCACGTTCAGCATAATAATAACCAAAAAACAACACCCTCGGGATAAATTAGTTTTGGGCAAAGGGAACTACTTTGGGTCGAACGATTGAGGTAAAATTATAGTTGGACAAAAAATAAAAAGGAGAATCTGTAATTAATACAACCTCTCCTTTATAGTGCCCAGGACTGGATTCGAACCAGCACGGTTTCCCGCCACCCCCTCAAAGTGGTGCGTCTACCAATTTCGCCACCTGGGCGTTAAATTTATTTTACTTTTAAAGAACTTGTATCTAAATATAATTAATTGAACCAGCACGGTTTCCTACCACCCCATCAAAGTGATGTGTCTACCAACCTGCCTGCCGGCAGGCAGGTTTCGCCACCCGGGCAACTGTCGCATGTTTTTAGATATTTTTAATAATACAAACAAAAATTATTTAGATTCCAGAACCTTCATTTCTACTCTTCGGTTCTGCGCCATACCAGATACATCGGGCTTTCCATTAGGAAGTGTATTTTTAGCAACCGGCTGAGATGGACCATAGCCTTTGGCAACCATTTGTTTAGCGTTTATCCCTTTTTTAACCAGGTAAGTCACAACCGCATTTGCCCTGTCCTGTGATAATTTTATGTTCTTCTTTTCATCACCGGCGTTATCCGTATGTCCGGCGATCTCGATCACAAGATCTGCGTTTTCCTTCATGAGTGTATAAAGTTTTTCAAGCTCAATCTGAGATTGTTTGCTTATAAGCGACTTACCGCTTGCAAAGAACAGATTCTTCAGGGTAATCTTTGTACCTTTTTGTATTGGTTCAAGAACAATTACCTTATTGATCTCAGAATAAACCGGCTCCTTTGGTACATTCACGTTTTCCGATTGAAACAGGTACCCCTCCGCTTCATACGACAGGTAATAGTTCTGGCCTCTCTGAAGAACAAAATAATACATACCGTCTGTCGCATTCGAATAATATGTTGCGACTAACTGACCTGTATTATTATCCTTTATAGTGATCTTGGCGCCGGGGATCGGCTTTGCATCCTTGTTGGTAATGGTACCACTTACAGAAACCGTTCCCAATGTTTTGCTCTCAAAGTTGATAGATTTAAGACCAATTTCACGCTCAAGCTCCTGGTAAGAGGAACCGGGTTCAATTTTAATTGTTTCAGATACGGGTTGAAAACTTTCGGCTTCATACGTTACATTGTACGTTTTCCCGGAAGCACCCGGACTAAGTGTAATTATATATTTACCCGTCTTGGAGTTAGGGCGTACTTCCTGAACTATTGTTCCGGTCTCTACATCAGTAGCGGTAATCCTTACATTAGAAGCAGAAGCTATGTCTGATTTTCCGTCAAAATTCAGGTACCCCTTTAACAGCGTTATCGGTTCTGAAACAGCCGACTCAAGTGTTATACGATAAATATCCTTATCACCCTTACCTCCAGATTTTGAAGATGAATAATACGCGTGACGACCATCGGTGGTTGGCACATAAAAAATATCATCATCAGATGTATTAATAGGATATCCCATACTTACAGGAGCGGACCATTTACCCTCTTCATTGTTTTTAGAGGTATAGAAAATATCAAACCCTCCCATTGTTTTATGCCCGTTGGAGCTGAAATAAAGCGTTACACCATCGGGATGAATAAAAGGAGAATCTTCATCGTAAGCCGTATTCACAGTAGGTCCCAAATTTAAGGCAAGGCTCCACTGTCCGTTCGGAAGCTTAACGCAACGATAGATATCCCGTCCTCCCTGTCCGCCTTTTCTGTCGCTCACAAAATAAATCGTATTTCCATCCGCAGAGATACAGGCGTGTGTTTCCCAAAAAGGTGTATTGATATCTGAGCCCAATGGAGTCGGAACCGTCCACTTGTCACCCTCCAGGCTGCTGGTATAAAGATCGCCGCCGTTGCTATCCTTGTATATGAACATTTGTTGACCGTCGGTTGAAATACTTACTGCAGCTTCGTTGCTGTTTGTATTTATCGGAGGGCCGATCGGAGAAGCAGCAGACCAACTTCCATCCTTCTTTTTATAACTTATATAGATGTCTTCATAGAACTGATCATCAATTGTTTTTTCGCCGCCGGTACTGCCGGGTCGTCTTGATGTAAGGAGCATAACAGACTCGTCCGCAGAAAGGAGAGGGCTATAATCAGGATACTCAGTATTAATACTGTCGCCCAGATTTTCAATAGTTACACTGGTCGGATTTTTCATCATTTCTATAGCGTTATAGGATGCATCAACCTCCCGATCAAGTTGTTTCATATCCGATTCATTTGGCTTGGCAAGATCCTTATACTTACCAAAACTCTCACCTGATTCTTTGAACTTACCCACTAAACGATAAGCTTCTCCAAGGTAATAATGTGCCATTATCGGGGCCTTTTTCTCAGTCGGCTCAAAATCTGAATACTTTTTACTTACACCCTGAACAGCCTTTTCGAGATAATAGGCGGCCTTTAGCTTTTCAGACGCGGAATTCAGGTAACACAATCCTACTTTATAGTTAATGTTAGCATTTGTAGAATCGATGTAATAAGCCTGTAAAAAGTTCCTTAACGCCATAGGATAATTTTTCTCAAGAAGCAAAAAATTCCCTTCCGTAAATTTTTCACGGTATTTGGTTTTGTTTCCCTGAGCAAATATAATTGAGGAGGCTCCAAACAGCGCAAGAAGCAGTAATTTAGTTTTCAGATTCATAGTGGTATTGATAAATTTTATAAAATTAATGTATAGTGTTTTACTTATGTGAATTAATCTTTGCTCCCTGAACGATCATTTTAAACTCAACTCTCCTGTTTTTCTGACGTCCATCTGGATTATCGGTTTTGTCAGGATTTTCATTAGGCGCTATTGGCTGACGTTCGCCCTTTCCAATGGCTTTCATACGTTTAGGATCAATCCCTTTGGAAGCGAAATAATCTATGGTCGCTTTCGCACGTTTAAATGATAAATTCATATTAAGCTGATCGGAACCTTTTGAATCTGTGTGGCCATACACCTCCATTTTAATATTCTTATTCTCATTCAGGTAGTTATAAATAGCATCCAGATTCGGCTTAACTTCATCTCGTAATAAGGACTTCGCGAAGTCGAACAAGACAGGTTCAAATGTTCTTGCATCAGCAACCTGTGTAGTAGTTGTTGTTGCAGTGGTTGTTCCAGTTGCGGTGGTGGTGGTACCGGTTGTTGTTCCTGTAGTAGTTGTTATTGTACCGGTTGTTTTCACAGTATCCTTAGCAGAAACAAAAACAGCTTTCGTAGTATCTCCTACAATATCCGTAAATGTAAACACCCTGAAATTCAGCGTGGTCTTATTCTGATCAAGTGATTTAACCAATGTAGAATAAGCGGCCTGTTTATCGGGCATACCTGCAAGCACAGGATTCGCATTCACAACGCTGTCAATATCAAAAAATGCAGTATAAATAGTTGTCAGTTGTTTTGCTGACCTGCCATCAGCCGATTTAAAGGTTTCGTAATTCACTTCGTTGTAAAAAGGTTTTTTGTAATTCTGATGCGGAACCTTTACGTCAACAGAGTGTGTTTTATAACCCTTGGCCTCAACTGTTAAAGTAAAATCATCCGGAGCCAATAAAGTTAACTTATGAAAACCAGATGTGTTTGTTGCCGAATATGAACCGGTATCCAAAGGAGGTTTATGACCACGTGTTCTGATCACAGTATTTATCGGAGTGAGAGCATTTCCCTCCTTAACAAAAGCATATAAATAGGTCTCCGGAAGGAAGGATAAAACATAAATGTCGTAATTACCATATGTATCATCCTTGATAGATGACAGGTATGCACGGGTTTCGTTCGCGTTCATCACAAAAAAGATGTCATCCGCACCTGTGTTGGTAGGATAACCCAGGTTCTGGGGTTTTGTCCATTTTCCATCCACAAATTCCGACTTAAAAATATCATACCCGCCCATATTGTCATGCCCCTGTGACGAAAAATAAAGCGTTTTACCATCCGAAGTGATGAATGGTGCATCTTCGTCGTATTCCGTATTAATATTCTCCCCAAGGTTCGTACATGGTCCCCAGGTATTATCGGCCTGCTTGGCAGAAACATAAATGTCTTTACCTCCACTGCCACCGGGACGATCACTAACGATGTACAACAACTTGCCATCGTTGGTCATACTGCAACTGGGTTGAAAACTACGCTTTTCATTTACATTATCACTCAATTTAACAGGTGCTCCCCACTTACCTCCATCAAACCTGGTCTCATAGATAAAATTATCGCGGTAAATAAAAAGAGTTTTGCCATCGGGCGATAATGAAATCGCAGCATCATGATCACGGGTATTTATCGATGAGCCTATCTGTCTTGACTTAGACCAAAAAACATAGAACATATTATGTTTCTCTTTTTTTTCAGCTGAATCGAGACTTTGCACATTCCAGCCTTCCGATACTTTATCGGCTATATATATATCCTCATAATAAAAGCCATCAGGAGTGGTGAGATTTCCCGTCCCTTCTTTACGTTTAGATGTAAATATCAACTTCGACTCATCAGCTGAAATAACCGGAGCATATTCGGGGTTTTCGGTATTTATTCTTGATCCCAAATTAAATATCCGCACACTTTTAGGATCCTGGATATATTTTTTACCCGTGTTACACTGTTCTATCGCGCGATCAACGTCGCTCGAAGCACCATTCCCATTCCTTTCGGCTTTTACCGATTTCTTGAGTAAGCTGAAATAAGAAATAGCTTTGTCAAACTGGTTCAGCATCTGGTAGGATGTTCCCAGGTAATAATACACCTCAGGAATAGTATCTTTTCCCCAGCTTTTTACAGCAGCTTCAAAATAAGGAATGCCTTTTGTTTTGTGCGAAGAGAAAAAATAACAAATACCTGTACGGTTATTATATTTCACATTCGAAGGATTCGCATCGGCAAGCTCCTTATACAACGGAAGGGCCTCCCAATAATTCTCAATTGAAAAAAGAAGGTCTGCTTTTTCGGCTTTTCGCCTTGAGCTTCCATCGTTATCCTGCGCGAACAATACGAAACGAGAAAACGCTAAACCAACGATAAACAGTGACAGTAGTTTTTTTCTATGCATAATAATTAAAGATTTATTAAAACTTACCCTGATCTATTTTTTGATCTTAATAGCCTCAGGAACTCTTATCTTTTCTATGACATCCAACTCACCTTCGGTACTTAAAATACGGTATTCAACCCGTCGGTTCAATTGCATACCAACCTCATCATCCTTGCCATTCGGTTTGGTATTTTTGGCGATCGGCTTGGTCTCACCATAACCAACAGCGACCATGCGTTTTGTATCAATACCTTTCTTGACAAGGTAATCGACCACCGACTGCGCACGGGATTGAGATAGTTTCATATTAAAATCATCGTTGCCTTTTGAATCAGTATGTCCGGATATCTCAACAACTAACTGTGATTTTTCCTTAAGCATGTTATAAAATTTATCGAGCTCAATGCGCGAAATAGGGCGCAGGGTAGCTTTGTTGTAATCAAAGAAAATGTTTTTCAATGTTACACGCTGCCCGACTGTAATTGGCTTTAGTTCAATGAATGTATTGATCAGGTTATATGTTGAATCCTTTGGTACGATCATATTTTCGGATTGTAACAGGTAACCTTCAGCCTGGTAAGAGATGTTGTAGTTACCACCAGGAGGCAGGATAAAAAGGTAATACCCGGTTTTTGAATTCGGAAAATACGTACCTACCAGCTGACCCGTTTCGTTATCGATAACAGTGATTTCAACATTGGTAACGGCGTTTCCGCTAACACCTTTGATCTTTCCTTTATACACAGTAAGCGGAGTTTCCTTTTGTTCAGGGAAGGTGATCATGTAAATATCTTTTTCTCCATATCCTCCGGCCTTAAAAGAGGAATAATAGGCTCGCTTATTATCCGCAGTTGGCGTGTAAAAAATGTCGTCATCAGTTGAATTTACCGGATAACCAATATTTACGGGTTCGGTCGATTTATCCGTTTCGTAATTTACAGAACAGAAAAAGATATCGAATCCACCCATAGTTTTATGACCATTTGAGCTAAAAAAAAGAGTTACTCCATCAGGATGAATAAACGGAGCATCTTCGTCATACTGCGTATTAATTATAGGCCCCATATTAACAGCTTTGCTCCATTGTCCATTTGGCAATTGCTTACTCATATAAATGTCCCGTCCCCCAAAACCGCCATCTCTATTACTTGAGAAAAAAAGACGAGTTCCATCGGCAGATATAGTTGCACTACCCTCCCAAAGCTGGGTATTAATATTCTCACTCAACTTAACAGGTACTGACCAGGTTCCTCCCTGCAGCTGACTGCTGTATATATTACCATCACCGGCGTCATCTCTATAAATCAGTAATTTCTGCCCATCAACTGAAACACTTATGGTTGCATCATGGCCATTGGTATTTACAGGAGAACCCATGCTCACCGCTGGAGTCCATGCAGAATCCTTCTTTGCACAGTAATAAATATCTTCATAATAGTTGCCATCATCGGGATCAACTCCGCCACCTGTTGTATTTGGCCGACGGGATGTAAAAAACAAAGATGTTTCATCGGCCGAAACCACTGCAGAATAATCCGCGTAAGGAGAATTCACATTTGGTCCAAGATTATCGATCTTAATCGTTACCGGGGAGGCCACAAGTATTTTGGCATTATTGCACATTTCGATCTGGTGATTGATCGTATTGATCATTTTCACGTCAGTCTCCGCAATATATGATTTGAATTTCTCAAAATTAGCAATGGCATAATCCAACTGGTAATTCAGGTGATAAGCATGTGCCAATTGATAATATGCATCAATCGGAGCGCTTTTTTCACTGAACGCATCTTCTTTAGCAGAAACAGAAGTGTTTTTAACTGCACGTTCAAGGTATGAGATCGCACTTACTTTATCCGTAAGTGAGTTAAGGTAACATACCCCTATTTTATAGGCTACGCTGGCATTATCCTTCAAAGTTGTATCAACCTTTACATACAGCGGAAGTGCAAGATTATAACGTTGCTCCACAAAATGCTTTTCAGCCTCGTCAAATAATTTCCTGGTCTCGGCACTTTCAGTCTTTTGCGACCAGGAATTTAACGCGGTTATCCACAGGGAAACAGCCAGAATGTATTTAAATAGTCGCATCAATTTATCGCTTAAATGGTTCTGTTTATATCAAATTGTTCCAGATAATCAGCTACACGTTTTACAAAACTTCCGCCAAGGGAGCCATCAATTATCCTGTGATCATAAGCATGAGATAAAAACATCATATGCCGGATCCCGATTGTATCACCCTGCGGAGTTTCAATAACAACAGGCTTTTTAGTAATTGTACCGACGGCCATAATTGCAGCTTGCGGCTGATTTATTATAGGCGTACCCATTATATTACCAAAAGTGCCAACATTGGTAAGTGTATACGTGCCGCCTTGTATCTCATCGGGAGTAAGCTTGTTGTTACGGGCTCTGTTAGTCAGGTCATTCACTGCATTTGCTAATCCCAAAAGATTCAACTGATCCGCTCCCTTGATAACCGGAACAATAAGGTTTCCGGAAGGCAAAGCAGCTGCCATTCCTATGTTTATGCTTTTGCGCCTGATAATATTTGTACCATCAACTGAAACGTTGATCATAGGAAAATCTCTTATCGCTTTTACAATGGCTTCAATAAAAATCGGAGTATATGTCAACTTAATTCCATCTCTTTTTTCGAAGGTAGCTTTCGCTTTTTCCCGCCACTTCACAATATTTGTAACATCGGCTTCTACAAATGAGGTAACATGCGGTGACACGTGTTTACTCATCACCATGTGATCGGCAATCAGCTTGCGCATACGGTCCATTTCAATTATCTCATCGTTACCGCTTATTGATATGGTTGGTCGCTGAACAGTTTGGCTTTGCGCCTGTGCTGTGCCATTTGATTTAACCTGAACAGATGGTGAAGGCTTTCCTTTGGCAGGAATATATGCGAGAATATCATTCTTAGTAACGCGACCATCTTTTCCTGTTCCGGAAATAGCCTCGAGTTCGGCTATACTTACACCTTCCCGCGTGGCTATGCTGCGCACAAGTGGCGAATAAAATTTACCTGACGCGGAAGTACGGTCAACACGACCAGAAGACGAAACCGGAACCGCAGAAGTGACCGGCGGTTTTGAAGCTACCTGGGTAGAAACTACAGGAGTTTTCGGTACTTCTGATGATACGGCATTAACGGCATCAGATGATATAAGCGCAACAGCTTTTCCAACCTGCACTACATCACCTTGCTTATACAGCTGCTTCACTAAAATCCCTTCAAAATTCGATGGTATTTCAGAGTCAACCTTATCTGTTGCGATCTCCAATACCGGCTCGTCCATAGCAACTTTATCGCCCTCGTTTTTGAGCCATTTAATGATAGTTGCCTCAGCCACACTTTCGCCCATTTTGGGCATTATCAACTCAACTTGTGCCATTTATCAAAAACTACTTTATAATCAGGTTATTAACAAATACAAAAATAGCTGAATATTTAATATACACAACTTCCAAACACCACTATTTTCATTTGCAAATTATTGATAGAAAATGAGTTAAAGGCTTATTTACAGGTCAAACACCCGTTTTGTTTTGAAACAATAATGTGTAAGTTTGAACTCTCTGTAACAATGCTATGAATTCTTTTAAAAAATACTGGACTATTTTAAGAAGGATCCGCTTCCTGCACATATTGAATAATTTCGCTAATTATTCACTTCTAAAAAAGAATAAACCCCTTTACAAAAAATACAAAATTCCTAAAAGCGTTGTAGGAAGTATTGCGCACAAGGATTTCAGAGATACGGTAACGGGCAAACCATGGCTGGATGCCGAAAACGCCGCAGAACTGCTGACGAAGTCGGATGAACTGAAAAAATTCGACCCGGATACGCAGCAGCAATTATTGCAATGGCCCGAAAAGGGCTATGCTTTACTAAAAGGTTTTGTTGAACCGGGCCTCGTTGATAGAATAAATGCAGACCTTGAAATGCTAATTAACAAAGGGGAGATCGGTTATGATTATACCAATACCCGCGTCATGAACCTGTTCCGCCGATCGGATGCGGTGAAAAAGATCATAACTGATGAACGATTGCTAAAAATACTGGGCTTCATTCTCGACAAACCCGTTGTTCCGTTTCAAACAATAAATTTTATTTACGGAAGCCAGCAAAAAACGCATTCCGACTCCATACACATGACAACGCACCCGCTTGGTTACCTTGTCGCGACGTGGA
>JAEUTS010000084.1 GCA_016787005.1 Bacteroidia bacterium | reverse complement strand
CGGTTCATTTTTATCAACCGGCAAGGGCTTTCCGGTTGCAACCGAACAAAAACCGCATGAGCGTGTACAGATATTTCCAAGTATCATAAAAGTAGCCGTACCGGCACCCCAGCATTCGCCCATATTCGGGCAGTTGCCACTTTCACAAATAGTATGCAGCTTGTGTGCTTCTACAATTTTACGCACATGCAGATATTCCTTCCCGATAGGAAGTTTCACTCTTAGCCAATCGGGCTTTTTGCGGGCAGGTGTTTCCTGAACAGAAGTATTTTCAACTAGTTCGGCCATCGGTTATTAAAACCATTTTTTACCGTAGATAAGGCTGATGTATATGGAGGGGAACAACTGGTAATTGCTTGTATATGCCATGATGGGCACTACTTTAGGATAGGCATCAAGTGTTATCCCCGTTTCAATCACTTTCACATCGTTACGCAGATCAGCATACTCAAAGCTGATTGCGAATTTGGCATACCCGCCGGGGAAGAACTTCGTCTCATCGAATCCTTTAAAATAAGGAGCGCGGCCATAAATCTTATCAAATGTATGTTCATTGGGATCATACTTTTCTGTTGACAGGTTAAACTCACTGTTAATATTTGTCTGGTGGAGTATTTCAAGATATACTGGTTTGGCTAAAGCAATGGAAGCTCCAAGATAAGTAGAGTATCGTATCTCAACACTTTTTCGCTCCGCTTTGCGGAACAGTACATTCTGAAAACCAATACCAACACGGGGGATGATAATTGAATTAAGTTTTCCATAGTAAAACCCTTTTGAATTTTCAAAATAGGGATTAACACTCTTTATCTCTTTTGGGTGGCTCATATTCACAAGCTCCACTTCCAGAACGCGTTTACGTGTACCGGTTACGTGCTTCGCCCTGCGATAAGTCATTCCAAACCCATTGGAGTGGGCCAGCAAACCAAACACAGCTTCATTTCGATACATTACATTAATATCCACCCCGTTTTGAACTAATGTCGTTGCATCCTGGGCAAAAATAAAGCCTGAAACAAACAGCGAAATACAAGTAATTATGATTTTCCGAAACATCGGTATACCTTTACATTATACAATTCAAATGTATTAAAATAATACCTCAATACCCAATTTATACCATGCAAACTTCTGTCATAAAATACCTCGGCAACCTCAGGACTGAAGCTATTCACAGCCAATCGGGCAAACAGCTTATCACAGACGCCCCGACTGATAACCAGGGCAAAGGCGAGGCCTTTTCCCCCACCGATCTTTTAAGTACTTCACTTGGGTGCTGTATGTTAACTATTATGGGAATTGTAGCTAACCGTCATGCTATTGAGATGACCGGCACCCAGGTTGAGATTACTAAAATCATGAAATCTGATCCCAGACGCGTTGGTGAAATTGACGTAAAAATAACTCTGCCTAAAAACTACACTACAAAAGAAAAGGAATTACTTGAAAATGCAGCCCGTACCTGCCCTGTTGCCAAAAGTTTGCATCCTGATCTGAAACAAACAATAAACTTTGTATATCCAGTTTAAATTAAAGAATCTGAAATACCAAAAAACAAACGACCATGATCCGAATAGAATCATGGTCGTTTACAAAATAAGTACAATATCTCTCAGGAATTCTTAGTCAAAGCCTGATTATGAATATTCGGTGCTTTAGTATAAGCAGGACATTTTTCGTGTGTTTTACAAGAGCCTAAAAAAACAATGAATAACACCGCAATAGCTGCAATAACAGTTATTTTTTTCATAATATATAGCTTTTATTTAATTTTTAAAGTTTATGATTTGCAAATAACATGCCATACATTCACTTCCTGTCACCATTATAACGGATGGGCATTTTTATTTGCATATAGACTGAACCCTATAATAAATACAATCAAAGTACTATACAAATATTGTGAAATATATTTAAAAACACAATAGGCTGCGCTTTATTTTTTAATATTTTTATGTTCCTTTCTTAAGTGAAACGATGCGTTATTATTTGAAAGCTCATTAATTACCCATGACGAACACCGTTACAATAAGTCCTTCTATCGACGAAAGCTGGAAAATTGCCTTGCAAAAGCAATTTAAAGCCCCATATTTCTCCGAATTGAAACAGTTTTTGGTTGAAGAAAAGAAGAAAAATATCGTTTACCCTCCCGGACCACAGATATTTTCGGCATTTAACCATACACCATTTAATAAAGTAAAAGTTGTTATTATTGGACAGGATCCTTATCACGGTGCCGGACAAGCGAATGGTCTTTGCTTTTCAGTGAGCTCTGGTATTAAACAACCTCCATCTTTGGTCAACATTTTTAAAGAAATCCATTCAGATATGGGTTTACCGATCCCGGAAAGCGGTAATCTTGAACCATGGGCTGACCAAGGGGTAATGCTGCTCAACGCCACTTTAACTGTCCGGGCCAATACCCCCGGATCTCATCAAAACAAGGGCTGGGAAATATTTACAGATGCTGTTATAAAATACTTATCGGAAAACAAAAAAGGGCTGGTGTTTTTATTATGGGGAAGGTTCGCACAGGCAAAAGAAGTTTTAATTGACAGCAGTAAACATTATATTTTAAAAGCGGCTCATCCTTCTCCCTTTTCGGCGTATAATGGTTTTTTCGGATGCAAACATTTTTCAAAAACAAATGAACTGTTGCGAAAACAAGGGTTGGCAGAAATTAACTGGGACCCCTCTCCGGCTCTCCCCAAAGGGGAGAGTGGAACGTGAGTATTTGGGGTGAATTGAATGCGAGTATTTAACTATGCTACTACTTACCGGGGCTACATTTGAACATTTGAAAGCATCGTAAACTAAATTTTTGTTAAATATATTATCGCATAAGCTTCGTAGTACTAAGCATGAACAAAAAAAATCAAAAAGCAAAAGCACAACAGCACTCTTCTATTTCAACTCCGGAATTGGTAACCGGCTCGTTTAAGATCAACCGGATTCTTGGGTTGATCTTATTTGTGTTTTCATTTTTGATATACATCAACACTATTAACCACGATTACGCTCTTGATGATGTAGCCTGCATTCAGCAAAATAAATTTACAAAGATGGGCTTCGCCGGAATACCAAGTATGCTTAAAACTTTTTACTGGCAGGGATATTGGGATCAGAACTCAGGTGTATACAGGCCATTGTCGATGATAACTTTCGCAGTAGAATACCAGTTTTTTAAAGACAATCCGCATGTCAGTCATTTTATCAGTGTCTTGCTTTATGCACTGACAATAGTATTGTTGTTTCATGTTTTACGCCAATTGTTCACCGACCGATCAGTGATATTTCCATTTGCAATAACTCTTTTGTTTGCGGCTCACCCTGCCCATACAGAAGTAGTGGCAAATATTAAAAGCCGGGATGAGTTGCTGTGCTTCATTTTTTTCCTGTTCACTTTATCAAACATTCTTCTCTATATTCAAAAAAACCTGAATAAAAATTTAATATTGGCACTTGTTTGCTTTTTCCTTTCATTGTTCTCAAAAGAAGGTGCGCTGGTTTATTTAGGGATCATACCGCTTACACTTTATTTTTTTACTACAGCTGACAATAAAAAGATAATCCGCATAACAGTACAACTTGGCGCTGTGGCACTTGCATTTATTGCGCTTCACGAATATGTTATTTCACACGGTCCTCCTACACATACGTACTCGTACCATGACAACGCGCTTGTAGCCGCGCCAAACCCGGCAAGCCGGTTAGCCACCGCAATACTTATCCTGGGATATTATCTAAAGCTGCTCTTTATACCACATCCGCTTTCTTATGATTACTCTTTCAACCAGTTTCCGGCCACAGGATTCGGCAACCCGGTTGTATTACTGAGTTTATTTATTCATGTCGGACTTTTGATATATGCATTAAGATCGTTCAAACTGAAAAACATGTGTGCCTACATTATATTATTTTATTTAACCGGTATGTCCATGGTGTCAAATGTTTTCATGCTTATAGGCGCAACA
This sequence comes from Bacteroidia bacterium, assembly GCA_016787005.1. Taxonomy (GTDB): domain Bacteria; phylum Bacteroidota; class Bacteroidia; order JABDFU01; family JABDFU01; genus JABDFU01. Next base: position 738 of record JAEUTS010000084.1, on the reverse strand, counting down.
ATGGCCGACCGGATGCTATATGCTCCATCTCTCGCATTTAGCATTGGTGTGGCCTGGTTCATTTTAAGCTATACAAAAAGTGATCTCAAAGAAAAAACATTCTTGTCCTTCACAGGTTTTTACAAAAGTTATTCAAAACCATTACTAATAATGCTTGTTATTGTATTTGCCTTCTCGGCTAAAGTTTTTATACGCAATGGTGACTGGGAAAATAATTTTACATTATTTGCAAAAGATGTAAAAGCATCTCCCGGCAGCTCGCGCACACATTATAATTACGGAACAGAACTGATGTTCAGAAAGGCTTTTACAGAGAATGACTCGTTGAAAAAAATGGGCATATTGGATGAAGTGATAAAGGAGCTGGAAATATCCGCACATATTGACTCTATTGATCCCGGAACGTATCTTAATTTAAGCACGGCATATTACCAGCGAAAAAATTATCCAAAAGCGATTGAAACCGCTTCGCTCGCCACAAGATACAATCCAAATGATGGCAAAGCTTATTCAACACTTGGCAACTCCTATTACCGTATCGGCAATTACGACCTGGCTATTGAAAGCCTGAGATCTGCAATTGCCAAGGGATTTGGCGAACAGGAAGCCTATAATACAATTGGGGTTTCGTATTTTGGCAAGAAGGATTATCTGAATGCCATAGAGGCGTTTAAAAAGTCAACTGAAATAAATCCGAAAGATATTACAGCACTGAACAATTTAGGAAGCGCTTATGGC
>JAEUTS010000074.1 GCA_016787005.1 Bacteroidia bacterium | reverse complement strand
ATCCAGTGAGCTATTTCGTGCGTAGCTGTACGGCCTTTATTTGAAGGAGCTTTCGCGGCACCGGAAGTTCCGAAAGCCGTATAGTTAATAACAACACCATCGGTGGAAGGACTTGTGCTAAAGTCGGAAGGAAATTGCGCAAAGCCATAAAGTGAAGTGCCGAGGTTACACACCCAAAGGTTCAGGTATTTTGTCGGATCCCATGGATCCTGCCCTTTTGTACTCGTTTTCTTCACCTGGTTGTCGTAATTAAATTGTGTAACAGTGGTTGATGTCCGCGTAATTCCATTTGTATCATTCCCCGCAGGATCTTTTTTTGCAAGACAGAATTCAATTCCCACATCAGCCGCTATTGTTCTCCAGGGCAACGGGATGAGAGTTGTGTCGGCATTCAACTTCCTGTAATCATTATTCAAAACCGTGATCTGTGATTGTATCTGTGCATCAGAAATGTTTTGAAGAGGGGTATTATAAACCACATGCACCACTACCGGTATCGTAATGACTGCGGAAGATAATTTATGAAATGAGGGAATTTTGGGATTTTCACGTGTCTCCACCCTCGCCTGTTTGCGGATTGCGGCGAGCTGAGGATATTGGCTAAGCATATACTGATCGTAAAGCATAGTACCACACTTATCCTTTTGAGCCTGTAGAGCTGTACCCAACATGAGGATCAAACCCATAATCAAATGTAAACGCATCTTCATATTGAAAATGTTATACTTAAATATACTGAAATTTACTCAATTTATCAAGCCTGAAACGCTCTTGAGCAGACCATGTTAAATGACAAATAAATAATTAATCCGGGTCCGGGACTAATTATACGGATAGGTCCAGGAAATATTTTCGGGATTCTCAACAGGCTTAAAACTTAAAACCGGAACCCATGAGTGGTTTACGACCTGCTGTGCGTAAGGACCGAGAAAGGATCCTGTGAAATTCTCCTCCTGATCAGTCATTATTACAATTAACTCTGCGTTGTGTTTCTTAGCGTAATCAATTGTATTCTTCGCCTGGTTCCCGCCTACCTGTATATCCACTACAGATGGTATCTCACATTTTTCAACAAAATCCTTCACTTGCTGTATCTTGATCTTGAATTTTTCGAGATCCTGCGCATCACCATCATCCAACAACCCCAATATGTGTATCCTTGAACCGTAATGTTTCGCAAGCTCAACGGTATAGCCCACCTTTTGGCGGGAATGCCCCGAATTGTCGATAGGCAATAATATCTCAGAAAAACCGATGCGCCTTGAATGACTTTGTACAGTAAGTACAGGGCAATTGGCAAGTGTTACCACTTTATACGAATTGCTTCCCATAAACACTTCCTGCAAACCCGAAGCTCCCTGTGTTCCCATTACAATGATATCCGCCTTTTCGATCTTTACCAACTCTATGATCTCAGCGCATATATTCCCTTCCGAGCTTATTGCCGTGGCAGTAACACCATAATCTTTGCGGATCTTCGAAGCCACTTCTTTCAGCTTGGCCTCAGCAATACTTAGAATATTTTCAGGCAGTTCAAATTTTATCTCCGGTGCAACAATGCTGAATTTCTGCCAGCTATGCTCTACCACGTGCACCAATACGACATCTGCTTTATACAGTTTAGCCATGAATGCGCCATGCTCTATGGCCAGCAATGAAGTTTCTGAAAAATCGATCGGGATGAGTACCTTTTTAATGTCAAGTGCCTTTGTTTTCATATATCGCGTGTATTAATTAGTATAAATAAAACATCCCGGCTAGCTTAAAAATTATCAGCCGGGATGTTAATTATGCATTTGAATGCTATTTATCAATATGGTGTTACAGAAACAATATTCCGCTTCATTGACGGAATGATACTGATAACAGGAATATCAGAAGTATTGATAATCTCCTGCGCAGAAGAACCGATGAAACGGTATGTAAAATCCTGCTCTTGCTGGGTCATTATCATAATCAGGTCGCCCTCCACTTTATGAGCATAATTGATAATGCTCTGCGCAAGTGTTTCTTCTTTCTTAATCCCTTTGATAATCTCAGCGGTACATACTATTCCTTCTTTTTCAATGAATTGCTTTACCTGCTGCAACTGGCGAGTGAGACGATTTACAACGAATTCGTCAGTAGTAAACAATACCGATACAATACGGATAGCGGAACCATCTCCCAATTTACCCAATTCGATGGCGAAGTTCACCTTTTCTCTGGTTTCCTTTGTAAGGTCAAGTGGCAATACAATGTTCTTGCAACCGTCACGGTGATGTTGTCCTCTTATAGTAATAACAGGAACATTCGCTTCACGTACTACACGTAAAGCATTCGACCCTATGAATTTTCTTTTAATATTAGTCGCACCATTCGTCCCCATAATAATGAACAGAGCGCTTATCATATCAGCAACTTCAGCTACCTTGTCGTAAACAGAGCCACGTGCTACCATTGTGGTAACATTAATACCTTGCTTCTTTTCAACATCGGCTGCTAATTTCGTAAGGTTTTCTTCGACCTGCTTCTTAAGGCTATCATCCTGTTCCTTGGAGAAAAGTTTAGAAACCAAACCATGATCTTCAATTACATAAAGCAAAGTTATTTCGGCCTGATACTTCCTCGCTAAGTTGTAGGATTGACCGAGTGCAATGAGCGATTGATCTGAAAAGTCAACCGGAACTAAAATTTTTTTCTTCGTCATAAAATGTTTGATTTATTACGGTGCAAAGTTAACAATTTCCAACAAATAATACTAACATGCTGACTTTCAATTATTTATTGAAAAAATGAAGCCTTTCAACAGGTGTGCGGTTAAAACTTTGTTTGTTTCCTTTAAAACAGGTTGTTCACGGCGGTACTTTTGTAAGATGAAGCCGAATGAACTGAACGCCCTGATAAGCCTGTTGGACGACCCCGATGAAGGGGTTTTTTCTCACATAAAAACCAAGATCGTTTCGTTGGGGCACGACGTGATACCCGTACTGGAAAATGCCTGGGAACATTCATTCAATCCTTTGCTTCAAACGCGTATCGAAAACATTATACACGCAATACAGTTCCAGAAAATAGCGGAGGATGCTAAAAAATGGGCGGAAGAAAATTCACACAACCTGCTGGAAGGCGCATTGCTGGTTGCACAATACCAGTACCCCGATCTCGACATCGCCAAAATTTACAAACAACTCGAACAAGTGAAACACGATGTTTGGCTGGAGTTAAATGATAATCTCACCGCCCTCGAAAAGACAAAAGTGCTCAACCACATTTTATTCGATGTTCATTTGTTCAGTGCCAACACCACTAATTATTACGCACCGCAAAACAGTTATATCAACAATGTATTGGAGAGCAAGAAAGGGAATCCTTTATCGCTTTCCATTATTTACGCCATAGTAGCACAAAGTCTGGGGCTGCCGATTTATGGCGTAAACCTGCCCGAACATTTTGTTTTGGCTTATAAAGATGAGATGGATCTTCCTTCTGTCATCACACAGGATGAGAGCAAAGCTCCCATTTTATTTTACATCAACCCCTTTAGCAGGGGTGCCGTTTTTAGCCGCAGGGAAATTGACGCCTTCATCAAACAATTAAAACTGGAGCCTAAAAAAGAATATTACAGCACCTGTTCCAACCTTGATATCATTAAACGGCTCATCAATAACCTTATCAATTCCTATGAGAAACTGGGATACCCGGATAAGAGCGCAGAACTTCGGTCGTTGTTGAATAGTATTTCCATATGATCGTGTAAGGCAATATTTATTATTTCAATGAAATGAAACACCCAGCAAAAATCCGATCACGTCGTAATGTTGATTATACGCATGTGCGGCCAGGTTATTTACATCATTGAACCGCCCAAAACCATAGTTTACAATAAAAAACAATTCAAGCCTCTTTGTAAGGTCCATTTTATAACCCAATCCCAATAAGGCTCCACGGCCATTGGCATTCGATCCTTCGGGGTGATGATTAATATAATTTGAAAATCCTCCGGCAATATTCGCGAATACGCGGGGCGCTTTAAAAGGAAACAACTTAAACTCTCCGTAAAAATTACTGATGCTGATCCCTTTTGCCGGATCCTTATAAAAATTCCCGTATGGCTCGATGAGCCAGCCATTCAGATCAAAACCAAGCCAAAGCCATTTAAATGGTATGTAGCCTCCGCAAAAGCCAAGTGCATAACGCGCGTTTCGATCTGATGTGAGATCATTTTTTGAAAGCTGCAGTAATCCGGTACCCATGTTCACCCCGATGTAAAATTTCCTATACGTAGAATCGCTTTGTGCAGATACAACTGATGGGATTAATCCGAAATAACAAAAGGTTATGAAAGAACTGATCTTTTTGAAACTACTCATTTTGCAATTATTAACTTACCACGAATGAGCGCCTCATCTTCTGAAGACACAATGAATGTATACAATCCGCTTCTCAAATCCGCTTTATCAATTTTTACACGCGGGCTTGTGATACCGCTAATCGTTTGCACCACTCGCCCCAATTCATCATATAACATAAATGTTAACGATTTATATCCCTTGCTTTCAAAAAACAAAAAACTATTTTCGTTAATCGGATTAGGGAACAGCGACCAATTTAAACCAGTGTCCTCTTCCTTTATTCCCGCACCAAGGTCAATTGAAAATTCATCTACGCTGATCCATGTGCCGGATTTGTTCCCGGCCTTCACATCAATCGCAAGGGAATCAATAGCCAGACTTTTATTATATAGCGGAATATTAACGGCAGTCCAGTTTTTAACAGAGACTGAACTATACCATGCTCCTGAGTCAACTTTGTTTCCTGAAAAATACGCGCGCACATAAATTACAGCTGAATCCGAAGCCGAAATATTACTCCTTACATACACGTTTATACTATACGGGTGCATATTCAAAGGAAACTTAATATAAGCATGCCCCGTAAAATTAACCAGGTTGGCAACTTTCATAGCCAATACTCCTTTATATGCATTTGAATCCCTTAATACACTCTGAGCTAATATGGAATTATTATTCGTATTCCAGTCATCGGGATTGTCGTACCAACCGCCTACATTATGCCATGATTCAAAACCGGCATTGGGAACCGTTTGCGAGGCGATCCGCCCGGCAACTAAAAAAACACCAATAAAAAATAAAATAAATATCTTGCTATACATAACAAATATTTTAATAAACTGTTTCGCTTTTTGCTGTATCCAGCCCCCTATCACTCTCCTGAGTGAGAGGATCACACATCAAATATATTCACAGCGGAACAAAATTAAACTGATTTAGCTCAACCCGGAAAATGATAGTGGTCAATTTCTTATAAAGCCAATACTTTGAGGTGCTTTGTAATTACAAATACTGGGTCAACCACATCTTCGCCTCTTTATCATCAGTAAATGATCGCATAGGTATTGGCGGGGGCCTCAGGCTGAATAAAAAATTCATAATAAACTTTGAAAGGCCCGGTTTTGAGATCAAGGCCATAGCGGTATATACATTCGGCAATTCTTTGTTCACAAAGTCGCGGGTCTCTTTATCGGGAACGGGTGACTTACTCAGATAGATCAACAATGGAACTTTTTTATTGTTGGTGATGCTCCTCACCAAAGCAATATTCTCCAATATGTTTTTAACCGTTCTTCGGGGATTTTTTGAATACGAGTACAATATGCCATCACTGTCCAGGAAGTAATCAGCAATCTCTCCTTTTATGAGTTGTACGTTATCGGGTGGGTTCATCAATTCTTATTTCAATTTATGTCTTCCTTCGTTCAATCATTATTCTTTATACGATTACAAATTGTCCGCTCTTTTATAATGCATCTGCACAAGTCCCTTCTCAAAACTTTTGGAAGACATCAATTTTAATTTCTGTTCCGGACGACCATCTTTGAAAAGCTTTGTACCATTACCAACCAAAACCGGTATAACTGAAATTATAAATTCATCAATTAAATTATCCTTTAACAGTTCATTTACGATCTCCGCACCTCCATCGACAAAAATATTTTTTCCTTGTTCGGTTCTTAACCGCGAAACAAGCTCTTTAAGGTTACCTGTATAAAAATTTGTTTTACCAATCGCCGGACGCGGCTTGTGTGTGACCACATAAGAAGTTTTATCCGCATGCGGAAACTCTTTAACCTGTGTAAGTACCCAGTCATAGGTTTTCCGGCCAATTATTACTGTATCGATCGAATTAACGAAATCAGTATAACCATAATCTTCTCCCGCCTTTTGCACAATTGATAAAAACCCAAGGTCATCATTGGGCTTGGCAATATATCCATCCAAACTTGTGGCGATGTATAAAATTACTTTTCGTGCAGCAGACATTTTACGTTTTTAGTGAACTTTAGTTTTCACGGGGAGTATCATATAAATCAAACTTATTCCTTAATAAACTTAGCAGTTTCTGTATGATCCTGAAAAGTCAGCCGGATAAAGTACATTCCGCTTGATAACTGGGAGATGTTTAAATTTTCCCGGGCCGAATTAAAACGAAGCACCTCTTCACCTGAAAAGGAAATGATACTAATGTCAACAACTCCGGGATACTGCGCGATCCCGCTTAGCCGGATGGAAGATCCGGAAGGATTAGGATAAACACCAAGAATACATTTCGCAGAAACCTCTTTAATACCAACACTATTATCAGTATAAATTTCCACTTCACTCATCAGCTTATTGGTTGAGTAGGAACCCCCGCCAATAAAAAAGGCCTTTCCGGGAAGTTCGGCTGAAGCAAAGGCATCATGCGGCACCGACATACTGTCGATAGACCAGGTGTTTTTCACCAGGTCATATACATCAACGCGTTTGGTTGGTGTATTTGAAAAGAAACTGATCTCACCGCCCGCGAACAAAACCTTGTCGCCCACAACTGCCGCTGTTACGTAGCGCCTCGCCTGTGACAGTGTAGCGGTGCTCCAGCTTTTACCCGCAACATCGTATATATCCACAACGTTCGATTGTTTTCCTGTGCTTACAACTGCCAGCCCGCCCGCGAAAAATATTTTACCTCCGGCACTCACCGCGCATAAGCTGCCCCTGGCTTGCGATAATTGTGCGGTTGTCCATGAACTGTCTGTGGCATCGTAAATATCCACGACCTTACTCGTGGGATAGGATGTTGAATTAGTATAGCCTCCGGCAAACATGGCAATGCTACCTGAAACAGCCGCAGCCTGCTCGGCCCTTGCCTGCGATAAGGAAGCCTGCGACCAGGAATGAGTTAATGTATCGTAAATACTAACCACATTTGTTACACCATTGGCGGTATTCGACCAGCCGCCTGCGAACATTATCTTTCTGCCAACAACAGCAGGCACTGAATATGCCTGGGTGGTCCTTAAAGAATCTACCGACCAATTTCCTGTGGCCGCATCATAAATATCAATTTCTTTCACATTGATCACATTATTATAGGTTCCTCCGGCAAAATACACCTTTCCTCCCGCCCCTATTATTGTTACATATCCACGCTTTGACGAAAGTGAATCAATACTCCACGTATCGTTCGCGTTATCATAAATGTCAACACGGTTCGACATGATGCCGGCTGTTACATTCAACTGTCCACCGCCTACATAAACCTTGTTGCGATAGCCGACTGCGCTTGATAATACACGCCCCTGCGACAGATGCTCAACCGACCATTGAGCCTGAGCTGCGAACATTTGCACGAAGAATAATAGAAACAATTGTAATCTTCTCATTATTGTTTTTATTAAATACAGGTAAGTGAATTACTCATTTCTAAATACAAGTTCATCCAACAACTTTTTCGCAATTTCTATTCGCGCTCTCGCAAAGTCATTATTGTTTGTATCCGTTGTTTGAATGCAGTTCGAAAAATAATAAACATTATCGTCTTTTTCAACGTAGCCAATGTACCAACCCACCATTTTTTTTGCATCATCACCCCAGCCCGATTTTGCACGTAATACATGACCAAGGGTATCTTCCACTATCATTATCTTTTTAACAATATCAATTGTACGCTTTGAAAATGGAAGTTCATTGTGGTGAAGCCGTTTCATAAAATCAATCTGCTGCCCAGGTGTAACACGCAGGCCGCCCTTCAACCAAAAGAGGTCAATACCCCCTGAAGTATCGGCATTTCCGTATTGTGCCTTATCAAGCCAGTATTTCATTCGCTCACCTCCTACACGCCTGGCCAGTTCCCTGTAATACCATACCGTGGAATTTTTAAATGCCAGCTTCAGATCATGATCACGGTTCCAGTTGGGATTGGGGCGAACTACGCTGTCCCAATGAATAATAAAATTCTCGTCTTTAATCACTCCTGTTTCAAGTCCAATTAATGAGTTACATATCTTGAATGTTGAAGCAGGAGAAAACGGTTGTGTAAGTTGAGGCTGATTGTAATAAATAAACTGATCCATATTCTGATCGTATAACACAAATGAACCTTCAACTCTGAATTGATCGTAATATTTTTTAAAATCATCCCGGGTTTTGTTCACAGGATGATGGGTACATGACACCAATGATAAAATCACCGAAATTATAAGGAAGACTGAACGCATTTGTGCGAAAGTTGACTTATTGGGAGGTTTACTTCTTATCCAGATCAAGCAACTTTGTACCAAGTATACTTTCCAACATGGATGCATCACGACCACCGCTTCCGGCCATATAGGTAGTTGGCAAAACTATTTTGGCTAACGCCTCAGCAACACCGATCTTAGTGTCCTTTTCAAACTGGGCACGTTCCTGAGGTGTTAACCCGGCCGACACCAATTTCGAGTTAGCGTACGACTTCGCATCAGCATCCGTTTTAACTTTTTGTGCTTCAAGAATAGCCGTCTGTGCCTCCAGTTCTGCAACTTCTTTTTCCTGTTGCGCCTGCGTTATAGCCTGAGCTTTAATAACCTCCTGCTCCCATTTAGCTTTGGCTGCCGCGGCTTTACCCTGTAATTCAGTTGTGATCGCATCCTGCTCAGCTTTTTTAGAATTGGCTATAGCAGTCTGAACCTGCATGTAGGCTTGCTGCTGAACCTTAATTTGCTTTTCAACTTCTTCATCATAATCGATCGAATTCAATGCAAGACCTTGCAGGTTCACATTATACATTTTAACTGCCGAAACCTCCTGGCGCATCGGCACATTATTTTTTTCCACGATCCTTACTACAGTAATTGTTTTATCTGTATTCATGAGGTCATCATGCACCTTAATATCTTCCTGCTTGGTACGATATACTCCGTTGATCGATTGATCTTCAATGTAAGAAAGCAAATCGTTTCTTTTCTCAGCTGAAGATTCCTTTGAAGACATCAAAGGCCCTGTCATGTATACCGCCTTCGTTACAACCTGGCGAATGAGCTGTTGCTCGATCGCCTGTTGTGAACCGAAATCCGTGTGAAGCTTCAGAATAGCTTTATCGTCAGCAGGCATATACCATCTTACGGAACCGGCTATCTGACCATGACCACCATCGTTGAAACGTATCTTGATCGACTGATCTTCAACAATGCGTTCGCCACTTTCCTTATTGACCTCATCGTGCTTATTACTGAACCAGAATTGGTTTGATTTTTTGTAATGTGTGGCCACACCGAAATTCTGAACAACAGGACCCGGACTTGTGTATATACTCACCTTGCCGCTAAAAGCACTCTGAATAATAACGATCTCGGAGTTATCAACATTCTCCACTATTTTACCAGAGAAAAGCAGGAACACGAGGACTAAAACCCCGAATCCCAACAACAATATTTTTCTTGAGTTTAAATTCGCAAAGATGCTTTGAAGGAAAGTTAACATGTGTTTGGATTATTATGGTTTATTTCAAAAGATTATCAGATTCTTCTTTTAACTGCTCAGCTGTTTTGAAGTTTTGAGCAACTTCACTTTGTACCTCCTTCACCACTTCCTTTACTTCTTCCACTTTTTCTTTGGTCTTGGTTATTTTTTCATCCAGCGAACCATCCGGAACATTTTTTGCTTCCGAAGTCCTCGATTTCCTGAATGAACCAAAAAGCGGCTTATTCATAATTAACGGAACAAAAAATTCAGTAATAGATATCAAAACTATGGCTGTCAGTATAATTATTTCAAGTAGTGTCCACATTTTATTCTGAAGTATTATATGCGTTATACATTAATAATTGATAGTAAAAATAGACTATTAATTTAATTCCTGCTGAAAATTATTGCCCTTTTCTGCTCAAATAAAGCCTAAAATGGCATCAATGTATGGTGAAAACCGACCATTTTCCACATCGTCTCAAACAGTAGAGCTTCCAGCAGCTACTTAATAACCACCATCTTTTTCCCTGTGCTGCTGCCACTTTCGGTCACCAACAAGTAATAATAAGTGCCTGCTGAAATATCTGTGGCAGAAATATGTAACGAATCAAACGTATTGTCAACAGTGAAACGCTTTACCTCCTTACCTTGTAAATTGTAAAAAACAATTTCGCCCCGGTTAATATGGTCAGGTAATTGATAATCTATCGTCGCCGACTGAGTACTTGGGTTTGGGTATGGATTTGAGACTAAACTCTGTTGGCTGAGTATATTTTCATTTGCTGCTTGTATGGCAGAAGTTAATGTGCCGGACAAACTAAATACTTTTGCCTGCCCGTTTTCGTAGCTAAGTATCATTTTTGTTCCAACCGAAGTATTATAGATGGGATATTGCTGCAAATGGACATTCATAATGATATTAGGAATACCATTGGAAGTAAAAAGCAGGCTGCCATCTTCATTGTAAATTTTCGTTGTTGAAAAAACAGTTGAATCTGAAACATACATAAACTCAATTCCGGGGTCCGCATCAAACAAATGCTCAGACAAATAAATGATCACATCAACCTGTCCTGCGCTATGAGGTAAAGCCGCAAGGGAAATTTTCTTAATAAAAGCGTGGTTCATGTCATAAATGCTTATAGAACCCGGCCCGCATCTGTTTATTTTCACATAGCGCTCACCCGAAACTTCAAATTTCACAATCATTAATTGACTGGCATTTCCTGTGCAATAATTCCAGGTGGCTGCACTGTCATACGTATGCTCCAAAGTAAACTGCGCTTTTACATTCAATGCAAATGCAATAAAAGCAAATAAAAATATTTTTTTCATCATATATGATTTCTAATTGTTTGTTAAAGCTATCAATTTCTATTGTAATTATCAGCGATCAGGACGGACGTAGTTGACCAACAGGCGTTGCTCATGCAGCTTCATTAACACAATGTTATAAACGGTATTACTTAAATTATTAGTTGATTTTTTAATCTTTAATAATACTTTCTTCATTCTCTTTATTTAATAATGCTTGCAATTCCATTGCGTATTCTTTTTTTACTACGTAAGTATTTGTCCACTTGTCGTGCCAGCCTCTACTCGGAGATCCTAAACATGAAAATGGCTCAAAAGGAACAAAGCGGATTAAGGTTCTTAATAAACAAATTCTCAAGCCAGGTTTTTGAACGTAATTGTCTATAACTATTGTTCCCGTGATCATTTTTCCTGGTGTCTGCTGAAAATAATATTCAAACAAAGTATAGTATATAGGAAATAATAATACAATTATTAATGAAATTTCATTTTCTGTCAGAAACCCAAGTGTTCCAAGAGCTAATTGAATTACTACTACGATAAAATAGTCTGTAATTATGTGGACAAAACGAAGTCCTTGATTAATTGATTTAACACTTAAAGGAAATTCCTTAGTTCTAATGACTTCCTTTATTTTTCCACCATCATACTTTTCTTTGTGAGTGAAAGTCCTTTTTATTATAATATCTTCTAGTTTTTTCATGTATCTATTTGTGCTCGACTTTCAATAACATTGCTTGTAACGGTCCGCGGGCTTGTGCAGTAGCTGGATTAAAGCGACTACCTGTCCCGAGTGATAAAGTTAATTAAATGCACAACTGTTCACAAGGCTTGCAGGAAAAAGATGCGGGGCGTCAGCCCCACATTAATTATTGCAAGCCTTACTTGCACTCAGCCGCTATTGCACAACGCCCGCTGTTATGTGCTGCCCGATAGGCATTCCATTTAAATGACTAGATAGTTATATTAGTTAAGATATGTTTTTTATATATCTCAAGGAGTTTTTCGCAATTATTTTGAGAAGCTCTAAATTGTGCTTTTATAAGGTCTGTTACTTGCATGTCAAGTACAAATGAAGAATTGTTTTGAGCAGATTGCCCAAACACAAAATTAACTTTACTGAATTGAACGTGTTTAACTCCTTTCTTTAATATCGCAATATCATAATTGTCAGTTGAAAGGAAATTTTTTGCTTCCAAAAGGCAAGAGTCAGTAAAAAACCACAAGCTTATATATAGTCTAAGGTTTTCTGGTGTTGTTTGTTCGGAAACAAAAATGTCCCGAATTTCTTGATTGAAGATTTGGCTGTACTCCGCGTAGATTTGCTTAACACGAGGAATTTGAATGTTGGAAAGACCCACTGTCTTGCAATATTCATCAATGTTTAAACTCATATTTTCTTGTTTTTATCTTGTTTTGTTCTTACTTCCATTATCATACCTTCAACATAATGTAATATATGCCCTAAATAGTTTGTGCTAAATTCAAGACTTTTATAATCCCACTGCCATTGGTTGTTTGTGCTTTTCTCCTTTTTCCTATTTACCTCATAATGTTTATGCAGTAAGGTTTTAATTACCTCTTGTAATTGAGTTGTAATCTGAATCTCAAATTCAAAGTTAATTTTAATAG
>JAEUTS010000041.1 GCA_016787005.1 Bacteroidia bacterium | reverse complement strand
CGAGGTGCAGGCGGAATTCCATCTAAGTGGAAACGTCCGATCGTCCGGTTCGCGCTTGCCATCGGGCGCTCACCTTGCAGCACATGTATCTCAACCGAAGGTTGATTATCTGATGCGGTAGAGAACGTTTCCGATTTTTTGCTTGGTATAGTTGTGTTCGACTCGATGAGCTTGGTGAACACGCCGCCCATAGTTTCGATACCTAAAGAAAGCGGGGTTACATCTAACAGTAACACATCTTTTACCTCTCCGGTCAACACACCACCCTGGATCGCCGCGCCAATCGCTACAACTTCATCCGGGTTAACACCTTTAGATGCTTCCTTACCGAAGAATTTTTTCACAGCTTCCTGTATGGCAGGTATACGTGTTGAACCTCCAACTAAAATTATTTCGTTGATATCATTAACAGTTAAGCCTGCATTTTTCAACGCCGATTCACATGGTTTAATTGTACGTTTGATCAGGTCATCAACCAACTGCTCAAACTTCGCGCGTGTTAATGTTTTTACCAAATGCTTTGGTATTCCATCAACGGGCATTATGTAAGGCAAGTTAATTTCTGTTGAAGCTGAGCTCGATAATTCGATCTTCGCTTTTTCAGCGGCTTCTTTCAAACGTTGCAGTGCCATTGGATCTTTGGAAAGATCGAGACCGTTTTCAGATTTAAACTCCGCAATTAACCAATCAATTATCTTATGATCGAAGTCATCACCACCCAAGTGGGTATCACCATCGGTAGATTTTACTTCAAACACACCTTCACCCAATTCAAGCACCGATACATCATGTGTACCTCCGCCGCAGTCGAACACAACTATCTTCATGTCCTTGCTCTTTTTGTCAAGTCCATAAGCCAGTGCAGCCGCAGTAGGTTCGTTGATGATACGTTTTACTTTCAATCCCGCGATCTCGCCGGCTTCTTTCGTTGCCTGGCGTTGCGCATCATTAAAATAAGCAGGTACAGTAATAACCGCTTCAGTTACTTCGTGGCCCAAAAAATCTTCAGCCGTTTTTTTCATCTTCTGAAGTATCATCGCTGAAATTTCCTGCGAAGTATACTTACGATCGTCAATCTGTACGCGGGGTGTATTATTGTCGCCCTTTACAACTTTATAGGGTACGCGTTTTACTTCATCAGTTACTTCATCAAAAGTATGTCCCATAAAACGTTTAATTGAATAAACCGTTTTAGTAGGATTTGTAATAGCCTGGCGTTTGGCCGGCTCTCCGACCTTGCGTTCTCCATCATTAAGAAACGCAACAATAGAAGGAGTTGTTCTGTGACCTTCGCTGTTCGCGATAACCACCGGTTCGTTACCTTCCATTACTGAAACGCAAGAGTTTGTGGTTCCTAAGTCGATTCCAATTATTTTTCCCATAACAATTTAATTTTTATAGTGTTTATATTTATTTTCTTACTCCTGTAACCCAATGATTATGCCAATGGGGTTTTAGTGCCAATAAAAGGGAATTGTGGCAAAAAAGACCATTTTAGGGCGAAAACTACTGACAAAACGACAGGAATCAATTGCAGTGAAACGGGCTCAGCGTGTTGGGATCGCAGAATATATTTCTTGTAAATAACCCGCCATAAAGAGAGTCGGTTGATGTGAGGGTTAATTGATAACCGGTTTTTATTTTGGTGTACCTCGATGAAAATAAACCAAACCCGTTTTTAAGATTAGTGTATTGCGGCTTTTCCTGGATAATTCCCGTGGAAGGCTGGCTAACCGCGATATATGTACTCAGGTCCTCAGCGCCCACAGAAAAGATCAGGTCAACATGAGGGCCGCTGCTCGGTAAATACCTCTTTACATTGTTATCAACCGGTATCCTGCTCTGTAAGTATTGATAAAAAGCTTCGCCCATAAATTCAACAAACATAACTTCACCTCCTTGTGTTGACAGTGTTGTTTGATTCCCGAAAACCCAATCCAGTGTTTTGGGAGTAACGACAGAAGAAACCTTATCCTCCTCCAGGTAATGAAAACGCAGTGTTACTCCATACACCTTTCCATGCGGCGAACTGGTCCATTCTATCTTAAATTTAGTAACGGTATTTGTAAAATTCAGGCTTGATGAAAACGGTTTTGTCACAGTAAAATCATTCACCAGTTTTGTACTGCCTGTTATAACATTGTTAGTGGTATTATTAGTAATAATCAGGTTGTACTCACTGGCCTGGTCGAGTGCGGCCTTTGTTTTATACAGTATTTGCTTTGGAGATGAAAAAATACCCGCCGGCTTGGCGATGGAGGAATCTTTAGTAAGGGTAAATGTGTTTATTTTACTTCCGTTCTTCCACTGTTCGAGTTGAACAGTAAGTTGATTCCGGTAGCTGATGGAATCAAACACCTGCGCTATTTCAAGAGCATTGCCCGGGCCCAAAAATGCCTTATTGATCTTAATATACTGGGCGGTGTCGCTCTGGTTAAGGAGACCATATACAATAGCAGTTTCCTTGTAATCGTCCAACACATTCAAATCTGTTGAACATGATGCTGAAAAGACAACAAGGGTCAATATGAGATACTGTAATTTCTTCATGTGGATGACAAAGTAACTAAATTTAAAGGAGAAATCTTAGTTTGTTTCATCTGTATATAATTTTTAAGTGCTGTTTGTCAGATGGAATACGCCATATTCATTTTGGTTTGTATGCCGAAGGAATATGGGTATTTCAAGTATGCCTGTTAATATTCCGATTTAACAAATCTATCATTGTAAATAACAGCATCTTGTTCAGCTTTTAAAAAATAAACACCGGGTGGCAAAGCAGCAATATTAAGCTGATCTTCTACCTGTTTTTCAAGCATAAGCTGCCCTGCTGCATTAAATACTTTGGCAATAAATTTTCCTGGCTTAATTATATTTAGTACCTCCCTTGCAGGATTAGGGTAAATGCCAACAGTTCGTTTTGCGATCAACTGTTCAGCAAAACCTGTACTAAGGGAGGGAAGGTCGGCGATCCAGGCACCACGGCCGTGTGTGAAGATGAACAACTTTCGATCTGATTGCCTTAACCTGATCTGCGGTACCGGAACATTGGGAATGGCCGATTCATAAGTCCAGATAACACCTCCGTTGGAGGTGGTATAAATTCCATAATCGGTTGCGGCAATAAAAAACAAATCGGGGTTCAGTGGATCGACCTCCACCCAGTTCACACCAAACCCAACAGGTAAATTGCCGCTGATATTTTTCCAGACTGGATTACCTGATCTGGCCTTAGTAACTTTCCATAGACGGGGATTAACCGAATTGGTGGAAAGGGCCACATACACTATTGAATCATTTGTGGGATGAACAGTAATGTTCGAAATAAAACTTGAAAGAATATTGGATGGAGCGCTGCTTCGCAGATTTACTTCGCTTCCCGCCACAGCTGTCGCGGCATTATCCACACGATAAAATTTCAACTGCGGCCCTCCGATATATACAGTAGGGTTTAATGCATTTGAGATCCCAATCGAATAAGGAGAATTTCCATCTCCATTGAGAACGTTGGTAAGCGGCACCCAGTTTGTTGCACCATTGGTAGTGCGCCATACCCGTTTAAGTGTTACGCTGTACAATTGATTCCCGTCCAGTTTATTGATCTCAAATGGATTATTGAACCAGCCACCATCATCCAGGCCACCATTGTTATCCGCATCCATTTCTTTCATACAACCAACATGCGCCGGGTACAGCGATTGGGCATCCATTGTTTTACGAATGCGCCCGTATTGCCATGAGATATAGGCAATGTTTTGATTCTGCTGACTGATCTGGGTGGCCGTTCCATCGCCATTATAGGAATCAATTAATTGAAAAATAGAATCGCTGTTTCTGCTGGCAAGCGTACTGTTATCCTGCGTGCCTCCGAAAAAACTGGTGCCGGATGCAAAATGCGCTCCCGCGTAAAATTGTGTCACTGTAAATCCTTTATTCAACATTGAATAAGCGGTGGCGACAGTAGAAGTGTTATATTTTGAGATGCCGGCATCATGTCCTATATAAAATACCGCAGGATCAACAGGATCAAAAACAATTGTATGATCATCGGCACCGGAGAACACCACCGATTTCCAGGCTGTTCCTCCATTTGTGGAGTAGTCCATCCATACACAACCTGAAAGAACAAAATCCGGATCATCGGGCTTCACATCAAGCACTAATGCATAATATGGAAAATAATAATATCCCGGACGCGGTGTGCTTGTCTTTGTCCAGGTTGTTCCTCCATCTGTTGTTTTCCATACTCCCAGCAAATCGTTCCCGGCACTGTTCTCAAAACTTGCATACTGCACATTTGGAAAACTATCGCAATATGCAAACGCTATATTCCTGAATCCTGTTGCAGGAAGCCCTCCGGTCAATTTGGTGAATGTTCCGGGATCTCCATTGGGAGAACTGAAAATGCCCGTACTGTTTACACATATCCTTACAGAGCCGTCTTTAAATGTTTCTATGTCCTCAATATTACGCGTGCTTGTTGAAAACACTTTTGTGAATGACAAACCTGCATTAATGGATCTATACAATCCGCTATCAGCTGTTCCGACATACAAAACATTTTTCGCTTTAATGGATGACTTAATACTTATAACATAATCGAATGCCGGAGAAAGTGTTGATGTTAATCTCGTAAAACTTTTTCCTCCGTCGGTTGATCTGTAAACTCCGTCGCCCGGAATACCCGCACTGTTGCCGGAGTTCTCACCTGTTCCGTAATAAATAAGTGAAGCATCAAGATCCTGTGTAATACATGAAACAGCCATACAGGGAGCCTGATCATCAATGGGCCGCCAGCTTTGCCCCTTGTTTAACGATTCCCATATGCCGCCCGAAACACCTCCCGCTATAAAATGGTTATGATTAGCTTTATCAATGAGGAATGCACGTGTTCTGCCCGCCCTGTTATAAGGACCTACCTCCTTTACATTCAACAAAACTCCGCTTCGATTAAGCCCCGCTTGACGAGCTCTTACCTGGTCGAAATTATTGCGCGAATTTATTCCCGGCTCATTTCCTTTCATTGCCAGATACTGCTCTGACCAATCGGGCTCAGCATGATCAATATGCTCGGAAAACGCTTCTTTGTCTTCAATGAGAATTGCTGCTGCGAGGACTAAAACTAACGCAACCAACATGAACAGCCAGCGTGCTCTGAGACCCATTGTTTTGGTGATGAAACTAAATGAAAAATATTCTTTGACCTATAACAATGTTAGCAAATAATAGTCGCAAAGTCACGTAATTGAGCCTGTTTTTCTACTTCAAAAAAGCGTGTTTGACAACCAATTTTGGGTTCGGAAATACTGGTATCCGAAACGCATAAAACAGTTAAGATTTTGCTCGTAATGGAGCTTTGATAATTATTATTTAACATTTTCTACAAAGATCAGGCTCCGTTGGAGCCTAACATTATTATAAAATAACTCCGACTAAGGCAGGACGCAATCTTTGTGACAATAATTTACACGATTTTTTTAAAGTCCCGGAGGGTCGAAATATTAACGGGTTTCGGACACCGTGTGTCGGAAGCTTCTCTTTCACCATACGTCAATCAAAATAAATCCTAAATTTGATTTCCCGGGTTTTCGGGACAACAAACAAAAACAGCTATGCCCGCAGGTAAAAAAATAATAAAGAAAATAACTACCCATGTTTTACAGGAAATGAAACAAAAGGGTGAAAAAATATCAATGCTGACTGCCTACGATTATTCGATGGCACATATCATTGATAATGCCGGCATTGATGTTATCCTCGTTGGCGATTCAGCATCAAATGTAATGGCAGGAAATGAAACAACCCTTCCCATTACACTTGACCAGATGATCTATCATGCTACATCCGTTGTCCGCGCTGTTGATCGTGCACTTATTGTCGTTGATCTGCCTTTTGGTTCGTACCAGGGAAATTCAAAGGAAGCCTTGCAATCCGCTATACGCATTATGAAGGAATCAGGCGCTCATGCCGTTAAGCTGGAAGGCGGACAAGAAGTAAAAGAATCAATAGAGCGTATTTTATCGGCCGGAATACCCGTTATGGGGCATTTAGGACTTACCCCGCAATCCATTTATAAATTCGGCACGTATACTGTTCGTGCGAAGGAGCAAATGGAAGCCACAAAACTGATGGAAGATGCTAAAATACTTGAACAAACCGGCTGTTTTGCCGTGGTGCTTGAAAAGATACCGGCTAAGCTGGCCGAAAATGTAGCAAGCGAGATTACTATACCTGTTATTGGTATTGGTGCCGGCGGAGGTGTTGACGGACAGGTGTTGGTATTACACGATATGCTTGGGATCAACAAGGAATTCAGCCCCCGTTTTTTACGCCGATATGCCGACCTTTACGGAAGCATGACCACCGCTGTAAAAAATTACATTAAAGACGTTAAGACAATGGACTTCCCCAATAAAAATGAGCAGTATTAAAACTGAATTACCTATCCAGGTCCTATTCGAAGACAACCACATTATTGCCGTAAATAAGCGACCATCGGATATCGTGCAAGGCGACAAAACCGGCGACGCCCCCATGGGAGATTTTGTAAAAAAATACCTGAAAGAAAAATATGATAAACCGGGCGATGTTTTTTTAGGTGTCACTCACCGGATTGACAGGCCTGTTAGCGGTGTGGTTCTGTTTGCGAGAACGAGCAAAGCGCTGACCCGGCTCAATGAAATGTTTAAAACAAAAGAGATCAAAAAAACATATTGGGCTGTTGTAAAAAACAAACCTCCACTTGAAAGCGGCACATTGGTACATTTTCTCAAAAAAAATGAAGCCAAAAATATGTCGAAAGCTTATAAAGAAGAGACTATGGGTGCATTGAGGTGTGAACTGGATTATAAAATTTTATTCAGCTCGGATAATTACCATTTGCTTGAAATAAATCCGCATACCGGCCGGCATCACCAGATACGTGTACAGCTTTCGGCAATTGGCTGCCCTATTAAAGGCGATATTAAATATGGTTTTAACCGAACCAATAGTGACGCATCTATACACCTCCATGCACGGGCAGTTGAATTCATTCACCCGGTGAAAAAAGAACCTGTAATTATTGTTGCTGATCCTCCTAAGGAGGCGTTGTGGGATTATTTTATGGGGCAAATTAAAAAAAAATAACCGCAGAGTCCGCAGAGAACAAAAACGCAGAGGGCCACAGAGTTGTTTTTCTCCATGGCCCTCTGCGAAACCGCTGTGTTCACTGCGTTTAATTTTTAAAACCCCTTCCTGCGCAGCGCCTTTTTCTCAGAATGTATCTTCTTCCCTTTTAATCTTTTTTCTTTTGCCGACTTTTTGGGTTTTGTCGGAACCCGCTTTTTCTGAACTTCGAAGCATTTACGTATAAGCTCGTAAAATTTTTCTATAGCCAGCTCCTTATTCTGAAACTGTGAGCGGCTTGACTGAACTATAACCTGTAATATACCGTCCTTGTTGATTCTGTTCCTGAGCGAATTAAATATTGTGTGCTTTTGAATATCATTCAACAGTATCGACTTATGCACATCAAAGTTCAACTCCACTTTCGTAGATACTTTGTTTACATTTTGTCCGCCCTTACCTCCACTC
>JAEUTS010000036.1 GCA_016787005.1 Bacteroidia bacterium | reverse complement strand
GGCATTGCTAAGGAGGTTGTTAATCAGTACATCGGCCAGTATAGGACTCATGAGTACAGTTAGTTCTGTTTGCAATGCTTTTTTAACTCTTATCTCTTTGTGGAGGATCAGGTCATCAAACAGGGTTAATTTTTTTTCAATAAGCTCTTTAAGGTTAACGGGCTGAATTTCGCCAAACTGGTTGTTTTCAATTTTAGTGAGGAGGAGCAGGGCCTGGTTAAGTTTTGATAAACGGGTAGCGGACTCGTAAACGACCTGGATCTCTTTTATTTGCGCCTCATCCAGCTTCCCTGACTGGATCAGGAGCTCCAGCCTGGACCTGATAATTGTCAGAGGAGTTTGTGTTTCGTGTGAAGCATTTTCGGTGAACTCTTTCATGTTGCGGTAATCGTCCGCTATTTTGGAGGTCATTTGTTTAAGTACGGTATTCAGCTCTTCAAATTCTTTGGTTGTTGATCTTTCAAATTGAACCGGACCCTTAGAGAGTTCAAAAGATCGGAGGCGCTCAAGTGTTGAATAAAACGGTGCCCAGGCATTCCGCATGAAAAAGTAATTAAACAACAGCAGCATCGCCAGCAAAATGGAAAGGATCCAGCCGATAGCCCATAAGATCCCTTCAACAAGGTCTTCTGATTCGATCGTTGGTTTAAATATGATCGCCCGATAGTGATCGTTCCCGATGCTGACAGGAAACATAAACATACGATAGGGGAGGAGCTCACCTTCAAAATTATCCATAAGCATAGTGTCCTTCATTTGCTCATGCGCTTTACCCATTGATGGAATAAAGGTTACTGAGTCGGCCAGCATGAAGGAGGTTGGGGGGAGCATCCCTTTGTTCTTTATGAATTCGCAAACCCTTGATCTTTCCTGTTGCAGCCTTTCATTAGTGTTTTCATTTATTACAGATAAAAGTGAAAAATAAAAAAGCACTCCCCCAACTGAAAAAACGATCAGCAATATAGTGAGGTAATACAGGTTGGTTTTTGTAAGTAGCTTCATTTTGTGCTTAATCTGTATCCCATGCCATACACGGTTTGAATGTAATCTTTTCCGCCTTTTTCAATAATTTTTTTCCGGAGGTTTTTGATGTGTACATAAATAAAATCGTACGAATCGGCCATGTCCATGTGGTCGCCCCAAAGATGCTCCGCCATTGATTCCTTAGTGAGTACCCTGTTCTTATTCGAAAGGAAATACAGCAACAGGTCGTACTCTTTTTTTGTAAGTACAACGGGCTGATTATTTACCATCAACTGCATCTCATCTGGGATAAGCCGCAGTTCATTAAAAGTGATTTCATTCTGACCATTGAAATTTCTTCTGCGGATTACAGATTTTATCCTGGAGTTCAACTCCGATAAATGAAAGGGTTTGGTGAGGTAATCATCTGCTCCCCAATCGAGACCGGTAACTCTGTCATCCAGCGAATTTTTTGCAGAAATAATTATAACGCCCACATCAGGCTTTTCTTTTTTTAGATTTTTCAGAATATTTAACCCATTTCCTCCCGGCAAAGTAATATCAAGAAGTATGCAGTCGTAATTATGCAATAGTGCTTTTTCTTCACCGCTTTTATAATCATCAGCAAATTCACAATTATATCCTTCCTGGCCTAAATAGGCAGAAATAGAATCCGAAATAGCTTTTTCATCTTCTATAACGAGGATCTTCATACTATAAAAGTAAGGATAGATTCTGAAGGAATGTTAAACTGCCAAAAGCTACCTCAAACATAGTGATGATTGTGTGCCGGGTCAGGTTGAGCTCCGTCGAAACCTGTGGGGAAGCACGTTTTCTAAAGACTTAATATTTCATATATTTGCACCCTGTTCATT
>JAEUTS010000025.1 GCA_016787005.1 Bacteroidia bacterium | reverse complement strand
ACCGTAAACTTAAATGATATATCCCGAATAATTATCCGTACCGCTAATCCCGTTGCCGTTGATGAATACGATAAAAATCGCGTTAATGGCGGTTTTATCCTGGTGGATGAGAAAAGTAATCTTACTGTTGCAGCCGGTATGATCGCTGCTAATGTGGAGTAGAGCCACAATCCATAATAAATTGCGAAATTTGCACTTGTTTTTTATTTATCAAAGCGACATTGTTGATATCTGTCATGATGTATTTTTTTTGTAAATAATTCAGAGTAAGAATGAAGAATAGAAAAAAGTTAATTACACTTTTATTTTTGTTAGTGAACAACCTTTTAATCGGACAAAAGGTAGTTGATACTGTATATTTTAATAGAAATTGGGAAAAAACCAGTAGATCTAATTATAAATATTTTAGAGTTGTACACAAAGTTAATTCAAGATATGAAGTAATTGATTATTATAAGAATGGAAGGATACAGATGAAAGGCACCTGTATATCGCTTGATCCCGAAATCATGGATGGGGTTTGTATATGGTATAAGAGTAATGGTAAGATCAAGGACTCTGTTTTTTATTCACACTATTTGAGTGATAAGGCTGAACTGGCAAAGCAAAATAAGTTAATAGATGATGCCTCAAGATATTCAGTCGACAAACGAAATATCGATTCGTTAGAAAAAGTATTAAAATCAGGAAAAATTACAAACCCTCAAATCTATGCCGATGCTTATGGTGAAAAGGCATGGCTCTTAGAGCACATTTATAAGAATGAAATAAAGGAATATGGAAATGGCGATTCTTCTAAAAAAGAAGTAGTTGATGAAATTCTATCCTGCTATAAAGCTTCCAATGATTCAAGTGGAAGATATAAGTTATATTATCTACCCCATCAAGTTGGATTCCTTGAGAAAATAAATGTTCGAGATGAGTTGTACAAAAGGGATATGAAAGAATTGTATGCCGCTGGATACATTAATAAGTCAGTTAGTGCGCTCAATTTTGGGATAGATTATATGAAAGGAGAGAGTAATTGGCTTGGTGGAGAAGTGTCACTTTTAAATTTATATGGTGATAGATGGGGACGAGTTAGAAATGATTCCATTGTAAAAAAGTACAAAGTCCCATTCGTCTGGCCAACGACAATGAGTTTACTAAGTGTAATTTATATGCACAATTTTGAGCAAAGTAAAACAGATTTTTCTTTTAGTATATTTCATTTGGTGTCCCCATTTGTAATTAATATTACGAAATTTGGATATCAGAAAGATAAGAAAACTGAAATAAGGAACTGGTATTATCGTCCCGAAATTGGGTTAGGGTGGAACTTTGTGTCAATATACTATTCTTATAATTTTATGTTTGATAAAACAGTGCGTCAGTCTTCAGAGAAAAATTTGTTAAACATTAAAGTCCTCCTTCATATATTTAAATAACCATTTTTTTGTACCTACTTATACTTCTGCATTATATCATAAATATTCGGGAAACTGTACATAGCCCGGATAGAAACTATGATAAGGATAATACTGATAGCCATTGTGCCGAAGGATTTCAGAAATGGGAAGATCATACCGCAATAGATCAGCATGGCGGCCGCAACAATTATGCTTATCAGGCCGCCACACTGAATTTTATTTAACATCATCAGGTAGCAGACAAATACCACCGCTCCCGATAAGATTAATACATGTCCATCCATGAGCAGCCGGAGCAATTCCCTGTCATATTTCCCTTTGTGGTTTAGGAGTACGAATATGTCGTGAAGTATTCCGTTTCCGAAGTACCAGGCAGCTGCAACAAGTGCCCAATGAATGGATAGTATATTTTTCATTTAGCTCACAATTTTAATATTGAATGCCCCGTTGTTGGTTGCTCCATATATGCGCAGCCATAAGGGTAAATACATTTCTGTTCCTCTTGCCGAGGTTATATCACCAAGGTCGAGGATGTTTTTCTCAGCCCAGCCGAATGATTTCAGAATTTCTTTCACTTTTTCTTTTGCATTGGTATCGTTTCCGCTTATAAAAGTGCTGTGATCTCCGCCATTTACCATTGCAGGGTTTACCATTATTCCGCACCACATTGTATTAAGCGCTTTTACCACTTTTACCGATGGGAATGTTTTTTGAATTTCTTCACCAAGAGAAGTTGTATTTACGAATGCAAGAGAAGGCGGCATACCTTTTGAAAAATCAAGCGGATTGGCAATATCAACAATTATTTTTCCTTTAATGTTGTCCTCGCCTGCGAGTTTCAATGCTTCAATAGATCCGACTCCCGCAGTGCAGTTAAAAATAATATCACCGAAAGCTGCCGCGTTGGCGAACGTTCCTGCACTGGCTTTTTCCTTG
>JAEUTS010000012.1 GCA_016787005.1 Bacteroidia bacterium | reverse complement strand
CGGGAAGAATTGCGGATGGTACGCTTGTGTGGGCCCACGAACAAACTGCAGGCCGCGGGCAACGCGGAAATGGATGGCAAAGCATGCCCGATCATAATATTACACTTAGTATAATATTGCACCCGGAGCTGGATGCGGATAGGCAGTTTTACCTTACAAAAGTGGTTTCTTTGGGCGTGAAGGAATTTGTGGAGGATTTTATCGGGAATAGTGCTGAAGTGAGAATAAAATGGCCCAATGATATTTATGTGGGTGATAAAAAAATTGCCGGTATTTTGATTGAAAATATTTTGCGTGGAGAGCAAATTACCACAACCGTTATAGGGATCGGATTGAACGTAAATCAACACGAATTCGGCGCCGAACTTAAAAATGCCACATCACTGAAGCTAATTACAGGAAAGACCTATGATATTAAAGCAGGCATTGATGCTTTATGCGAACATATTGAGCCACGTTACTTACAATTAAAGACCCATAAGCGCAATTTGCTTGATGTAGATTACCACAAATGCTTATACCGCCTGGATAAACTATGTGAATATGAAAAGGACGGAACTCGGTTTAAAGCCACATTAACCGGGGTTAACGGGCAGGGCAAGCTTTTGTTGAAATTGGAAAACGGGGAGGGGTTGAGTTGTGATTTTAAGGGGGTGGGTTTTTTATAACATAATAATATTGATCAACACTCAATCTAAATTACGCTAAACACCTTCTGTAATTTTTTGTAAGTCAGCCATCAGTTTATCAAGGTCTTTTTGAACAATTGTCCATACTATTTTATAGTCAACACCCATGTAATCATGAACAATCCTGTTGCGAAAACCTACAATTCTGTGCCAGTTAATTGAAGAATGTTTTTCTTTAAAATCTTCAGGGAGCCTATTCGCGGCTTCTCCAATAATTTCAAAGTTGCGTATTACTGCATCGAGGGTTTTTGAGTCTTCAAGAAATGATTCGAAAGAAAGTCCGGAGGTGTATTTTTTTATTTTGCCAACGGATTCCAAAATATCTGAAATTAAAAGATTGGGATCGCGCTTAGACATAGTTCAGGTCTTGTTCTATTTGCTTAAAATATTGGGGCCTGATGCCATTTTTTGAAACAAGGTCTACCTTTTGTTTTAGCAGTGTTTCAAGCTCATTGGCTAAATCAATAAATTCAATTCCAATTGGTTTTTGAAAATCAACTAATATATCAACATCACTATCCTCTCTTTGCTGTCCGCGACCATAAGAGCCAAAAATAGCCATGAAGCTAAGGTTATATTTTTCTGTTAACCTTTGCTTATGTTTTTTTAGTACGGCTTTTATGTCATTCAGTGTGCTCATATCGCAAATATACGAAAGTCTGTTGATACTTCTTAAGGCTTCAAAGTTTGAAAGAAGTGTTGAGCTGTGATTTTAAGGAGGTGGGGTTTGGGTGACGTTAGTATTAATGCATAACTGTCTTATACCGCAATAAATTCCATGTATCAATCACTAAGTCGTTAACCGTTGTTTCTTTTTTTATTATACCAACACTATCTACGTAGTAAAAATTGTAATTGTTAGGAATGTTGTAATCTTTTTTAATCTTCATTTTTACAACAGTATGGTACGTTTTTCCTTCAACTATTAATGAATCTAAAACGTCTGTAATTTCAGCGTTTTGGCTTTTGTCACCTTTCTGTTTGCTTGAAAGTAGGGTGTAGCCGCTGGACGAATTACCTCTGGAAATTACATATCCAATTAGCTCTTCTTGGTAAGTGCTATTTGTTGGGTAGCTTTTATAGTTGATATGAAAGTATTCCGCGTCACCACCTTTAAAATAAAATGTATTTTTTGTAATACTTGTTACAATTGTACTGTCTATAGTACTTGTAATTGTGTCTTTGAATACCCAATACGATCCAAGGTGGAACAGGAATGGGTAAAGGGTTTGGCTTATTTTGTAGTGATCGTAATTTGTTTGCGCAATTTCTTTGTCCTTTTTACAACCTGTAAACAGAACTATAAATAGTAATATTATTAATGTTAGTCTCATTCGTATGTTTACCCTATTAAATATTTTCTCTAACAAGGGTATATTCGCATGCTTATATTTTTATTATATCAACCTTACCTTAAGTGAACCTGAAACCCAATAGCCAGATAACCTGAAATTTACTTTATCTCCTTCATCCGCTCCGCGAGCAAATTAAAAAAATTAGTAAGCGGTTTTTCAACCATCATTTTTATCATTGGGTTGAGTTCGGCTTCAAAAACAAGTTGTCCGCTTGATCTGTCGCTGCCAAGTGATGAAAGGTGGGTGTGTAAAATAAATTCAAATGGCACTTTACCGTGCGAAGTTATTTTAATGTGAGAGTGAGGTGTTTTTGCCAGTATTTTCATGCCAATTGTGGCCATACCGTTAATGGTAAATGTGCACTCGGTTTCAGTGGACGTCCAGTTAGTAACCTGGGAAGGCATTAGCTTTTGAAAATTGTTGAAATCGCTTAAGAATATGAATACATTCTCAACCGAATTCTCAATTTCTACTTTGGTGCTTTCTATTTTGGTCATTTTATTAGGTTTCAGGTTTGTGGGTTTCAGGTTTCAGGTTGTCATGTTTAACCTGAAACTTGAAACCTGAAACTATTTTGTACTTTTCAATTCCACCCCCCACTCAGCCGGATTTTTCCGCCAGCTTTCAAGCGAAGCAAGGTCTTTTTCGGTAATGTAATTTGATTTAAGCGCTTGTTTGACCAATACATCATAATCGCACAGCGATACCGCCTTACACTTTGCTTTCTTAAAGGCATCATCGGCGGCTTTAAAGCCATAAGTAAATATGGAGATAAGACCTTTTACGGTACATCTTTCTTTGCGAAGCGCTTCAACCGCCTTTATGCTGCTGCCTCCTGTCGATATCAGGTCCTCAATGACAACAACCGATTGTCCGCTTTCAATAACTCCTTCAATTACATTCCCCAAGCCATGTGCTTTTGCTTCGGAACGGATGTATACAAAAGGCAATCCCATTTCCTGGGCCACCAGTGCACCCTGGGCGATACCGCCCGTAGCAACACCGGCAATAACATCAGGCTTGCCAAACTCGGCCATGATCATATCAACAAACAGTTGGCGTATATTGGTGCGCACTTTGGGGTATGAAAGTGTCCTGCGGTTATCGCAATAAATGGGCGATTTCCAGCCCGATGCCCATGTAAAAGGCTTATTTGGCTGGATCTTTATAGCTTTGATTTGAAGTAAATTTTCGGCAATTTTAAGCGCGGCTTCCTCATTCTTTATCATTGGGCGAAGATAGTTATTTCTCAGAATAGTAAAACAAAATGTTAAAACCTGTGTATAAAATTTTTGCCAAAGATAAATGTGTTTACCTG
>JAEUTS010000405.1 GCA_016787005.1 Bacteroidia bacterium | reverse complement strand
TTACCCCACAGATACAATTCGGTTTTGGTGTCGATCGCCGTAAATGTACCAATCCACCATTCGTCAAAAGTAGCGCTTGGTGCACATGGTGTCGGAGGTGCGGGAGTGACTTTGTTTGTATTTGCATTCGCATAGTTTCCTGCTGCGAAGCAATCCACATTTTTCGTTTTTACTGTAAGTGCCATGGGTGTTGCATCGCACAATGGAGAATATGGTTTTCCCGGCTGTGGATTGGGATAAACGCAAATTGTTCCGTTACTGCGCTGCAAGCGAACCCAGTATTGTGTTCCATTTGTAGTAACAATAGTTACCGCTTGCGACATGTTTGAAACAGGACTATTCGTATGACACGAAACTAGGTTCATGCTTGAACCGCAGGTTCCGCTATACACCATTAAAACAGCATCATCCTGGCTGGCTCCGGATAATTTCACTATCAATTCCTGTCCATTGCCGGTAAAGGTGCCCCACCATTCTTCATCGTCATTAGCGATTCCGCCGCAGCCAACAGGTGTTACTCCGCTTGGTTTACTATTGTTAAGACTTGTTGCTGTTACAGATGAGCCACATGCTGATGTACTTATTGAGATGTTGACGGGGTTAGGTAAAGAGCCCGAAGTATTTACTGTTACCTGGTCGCAAACAGGTGAATAGGGATTTCCATTGGTTTTGTAGGCGCAAACGTTTCCAAGCATAGTACTGTTCCCGGATTGTTTTACAACTGCAATCTTATACACATGCCCGCTGATCGTATTAATATCTATTATGTGAGGTAAATTATCATCCGGAAATGTTGCGCACTGTGAAGCTGAAATACTTGCACCGCAGGTCATGTTATCAAAGACCAAAAGTTGCGAGGCCTGGTCCTGGCCATAAATTTTAAACCTTATTGTAGACCCATCACCGGTAAATGAATACCACCTGGGGTTGTGGTCTTTGGTAACTCCGCAGGTATTCGTAACTGTTGTAATGGCAGGGGTTTCGGCATCAAAATCAGTTGCATTTAATGAACTGAAACTTTGTGAATTGCATGTTGCATCGTTTGCACCAATAGTGAGTGGAAGCGGACTGCTGCACGTTTGA
Organism: Bacteroidia bacterium; assembly: GCA_016787005.1. Classification (GTDB taxonomy): domain Bacteria; phylum Bacteroidota; class Bacteroidia; order JABDFU01; family JABDFU01; genus JABDFU01. The sequence continues at coordinate 9,260 of JAEUTS010000405.1, read as the reverse complement.
CCAATAACTGTTCTGCATGAAAAGACCAGCATCAGTAAAATTACCTTGATGCAGCAATTAATTATTTTGATCCTATTTAAATACCGGTTCATTTATTATTCAGTTCGTGATCCACCAGGGCAATGTTAGAAATTGTTTCAGCAAGAAGTGATTCCATTTTCTTTATTTCAGACATTACTTCAGCAGCAGCTGATTTAACTTCATCAAATTCATTTGTTGAAATGATCTTATTCACTTTATGCGTGGCCCAACTTGTTTTATTTTGCATATCAATAAGATCACCGGAAATTGTGTAAAGTAGTTTCGCGTATTTCTTATGGCTGTCGGTTGTTATTAGAGGGTCGAAAGCTGTTTGGGCGTCTGTTATTGTTATTTTAATTTCTTCCAGAAGTCTGAGTGCGTGTCGGGCAGATGCTTTTGCTTCATTCAGGTTATCTGCCCTGTGTGATCGTTCAGCGTACAAATAAGCTTGTGCCGCCTTTTCTTTTAGACTATTTGCATATGGTGTAATGTGTGAAATCCCGGAAGGAGGGGTATTATTACTTGCTGTTTGTCCCCATGCACACAAAGTCGCAAGTAATGTGATTGAAAGGGTTGCAAATGAATTTCGGAAAAATATATTAGAGTGGCCGGTCATTTTAATTTTCGCAAATAAAACTTTAAAATAATATATACGTTATAAATCAATAATGGTTACATAATTGATGAAAATTGCTGAACATAGAAAGCACCAATTTGTATTTATTATAATCTAAATGTGGCAGTGATAAAAAGCTAAACAAATAATTATCTAATATTAGTATCCTATTGATATTTTTGGTTGAACGTAGACCACTTAAATTTAATTGATTTACGGCACTACCCACTTATTTTTTACAAAATTAAGTGAATCTAAATGGGTACAAAAACCACTTTCAATTTAAAATTGTAGTTCAATCGTGAAATTTAATACCATGCCAAAAGACATATAGTGGACCTTGCTGGAAGATATGTTCAGAAGTTCAATGTTAGCAATGGTTTTAAAAGATATTTATGGGTAACAAAAGCGGTAGGTAAAGTCGGTTTCAAAGTATATTCATTTCAAAATTCTAATTCAAAAGTGAAGAAGCAGAATAGATTAGAATGCAGTTCATAAAAGAACAGGCAATTAATCAATTGATTTAAAGGTTGTTGTGATTTTGCAAGGCAAGCTTTGGATAGTATAATAAGGAATATTAATGTTTTTTCAATTCCAGTTTTTCCCCATCAAAAACAGCATAGGTAAAATAGCGGACCCAATCACCCAGGTTAATGTAGCGGCTTTTATCATTTAACTTAATATCAAGCGGCAAATGGCGATGTCCGAAAATGAGATAGTCGAAATGTTCCTTTTTCAATATTTCTTTACAATAGATCACCAGCCATTCTTTATCTTCTCCCAAAAATTTTTCATCCTCAGTAATATTTGCCAGCCGGCTTGTGCTTGAAAAGTAATTGGCTATAGCGAATGCAAAATTAGGGTGAAGTCTGGCGAAGAGCCACTGACAAATTTTATTGGCAAATACTTTTTTTATGAATTTATAACCGCGGTCGCCGGGGCCGAGGCCGTCGCCATGTCCGAGATAGAATTTTTTCCCGTTGTATTCGCGTTGTATTACGTCCCTGTATATAATTACATTTAGTTCTTTTGGAAGGTAGTCAAACAGCCACATGTCGTGATTGCCGGTAAAAAGGTTAATTTTAATACCTGCATCCGTAAGTTCTGCCAGTTTGCCTAATAGCCGTACATAACCTTTGGGTACCACACTTTTATATTCGAACCAGAAATCAAAAAGGTCTCCCATTAAATAAATTTCGGCGGCATCAGCTTTTATTTCATTCAGCCATTGCACAAGTTTTTTTTCACGCGCAAGGCTGGCTTCATGATCGGGAATGCCTAAATGAAAATCAGATGCGAAATATATTTTTTTCATTCTCGTTCTACACTCCCTCTGTTTACTGAGAGAGCCATTTTTGCTTAGATTTTAAAGTTCTTTATAAAGGTAATCGGATTCAGCAAATTGATGTTCAGTGTGAAGCGAATTCGCTCAGCATATTTTATATTATTTATATCAAATGTTGTTTTAAAGTCGTCGCATAGTACAATAGGAAAGTAGATCTCACAGACATTTTTTATGATGCTGAGATCAATGCCTGCATCATACAAAACAGTATTATTTAATCGCGCATCATTGGCTGTTATACCAACATCCGCGTATAAACGAATGGGAAGTATCCCGGGAATTGAAGATTTAATATTTACTGTTGTCAGCCATTGTGCGGTCTGCCCAACAAAAGCAAGTGTTTTAAATCCTCCGTCACGTTCAACAAATTGTTGGGAGAATCGTCCCGTACTTTCAGTCCGGCCTGGAAAAATATGATCATACAGGTAATCCTGCGAACCAGTCCATCCGCTGGTTCTGAAGCGGTATAAGCCGGCATTTGGACTTGAGTTATCAAGAAAGGTGCCCGCGAAAAAACGGAGATCAATACTTTTGTTTTTGCCTTTCAGTGTTATTTCATATTTTGCTTCTATGGATGTTTTTATGAAATCAATGGATTGCTGCAGATCAATGATAACGGTATAAGGATTTAGGATCCTTGTATTTTCACGGGTAAATAATATCTGATTTATGGTGTACATTTCATTGTCGCGACCATATACGGGCGGTGAGAACGAATGATCTGCTGTATACGTATCTCTGAATATATTCACGCTGCGGAGTTTGATGGATTGTTTGATCGGGTTTCTTGATGTTCTGTTCTTAAAAACAAATTCTATTTGTGGAGCAATTTTATTGAAATCCAGGGTGAATGGATGGTCGGAATATGCGAATCGTGCGATATTGGTGCCAACACTTATTCTTTGAAATAATTTATCCGGGTAGAAATTAAAATACATACTTCCATAACCTGCGAGATCCCGGTTCCCGAAACAATACATAGGCAGAAGTGCATACTCGAATCGTTTTTCAGGAACTGTGATGTTGTAAAATACTATTCCCAGCATCGACTTGTTGTAATTATTCCAGCCCATTACTGGCGTGAGGAATAATTGTGTTTTATCGGGATTATCAAGACTTACAAAGGGTTGCAGCTTCAATGGTTCGGTTTTTTTGAACAGGCCATATGTGCGAATAGTATTGTCGTTCCTGTTTATTTCGGGCATGTTTTCCGAAAAATCTATTTTGAATGCGTCAAATTTCCCCGGCGGAAATCCTACCGTTTGTTTACCCATGAATCCATCATACCAGACCTGCGCTCTTAACTTGCCATTAATGATGCCGCAAATAGATACAGGAGACTTTATCTCTCCTGTGTTTTTCAATACAATGTCAAATGAACCATTGTTTAGTTGTTTGTATGAAATTATTTTATAATCGAGTTTCTTTGTTGTTTTTATAAGATCCTCAAAGAACCAGCCAAGTTCTTTTCCGCTTACTTCTTCAAGGATTTTTTTGAGATCGTTTGGCTGAGGGTGTCTGAATTTCCAGGTTTCAAAATATTGCTGCATGGCTTTGTCCATGACATCTTCCCCGAGGTAAGCCATCAGGTAATTAAATGCCATCCCGGTTTTGGAATAAACATCGCCGGCATAATTGATCTTCGAATATTGTTCTGCAGGTTGATCGCATGGCTCGTCAAGGTTTATTGCGGCGGAGAATACATAGATTAAATATCCTTCATGTTTGCGCGGATAGCGGGAAAGATCGAGCAGGTTGCGCCTTGGTTTGACTTCCGAGATAATGGTTGCGTCCGGATATTTTTTCTTCATGTATCGGGATTCATTGAATGTGTTTATCCCTTCATCCATCCAGGCGTGTATACGTTCATTACTTCCGAGAATTCCATAGAACCAGTTGTGTCCTACCTCATGGGTGATCACATTATCAAGTGCAAACGCGCTTCGTGTTTCTCCGATAATGGTAATGGTGGGGTATTCCATGCCTCCACCTGCGCTCAACGCTCCGTCAACCGCGGTGCAATTGTTGTATGGATAGTCGCCGTTCCAGAGTGAATAGTGGTATAAAGCATCGTTGATATATTGTGTGGCATTCCTCCATGTGCGCGCCTCTGAGTTTGTAAACAAAGCCCAGGTAGTTACTTTGCGATGTGTATGAGGCAGGTCCACTTCGCTTTTAATGACATTATAACGTTTGTCGCAAAACCACGCGAAGTCGTGAATGTTATTCTGTTTGTAATGAATTGTTTTTATTTGGGTATCCGACTTTGGGAATGAATCTGTTTCAGGAAATTTTTCATAAGCAAGAGCGTCCATCGCTTTTTTGTCCATCCACTGTTTTTCTTCTTCATCCTGCAGATCGCCGGTTGCGCCTACCACATAATTTGCGGGAACACTTATGGCTACTTCAAATGAGCCGAATTCGGAATAAAACTCTCCCTGGTCAAGATAGGGCATCGGGTGCCAGCCGTCTTTATCATATACAGCCGGTTTTGGATACCATTGTGTAATTTGATATTGCTGCACTTCATGACCCATGCGTGAAAACATTCCGTTGGGTATTTTCACATGAAAGGGCGTTGTGATCGTAATCTTTTCTCCGGGCTTTAGTCTGTTCTGTAATATCAACTTGCCAACATCTATCATCTGTGGATCAGGGATAAGCAGGGCCGAATTTCCGTTGATCCTGAAATCCAATTGATCAATATACCCCTTGTCTTCTTCTTTGGAAAAATAGAAGGCCGTGCTTCCGTTTTCAAGCAATTGCCTGGCCAGGGCGGTGTTTAAATTTTTGTAGGCATTAGGCCACAGGTGAAAATAGATGTAACTTAATTCATCCGGTGAATTGTTAATATATTCAATGGTTTCAAACGCAGTGAGTTCGTGCTTTACATCGTCCAGCTTCACATCGATTTTGTAATTAACCTCCTGTTGGAAATAAGTCTGGGAGTAAAATTGAGGTATTGTAAAAAATAGCAGGATATAACCTGCGCACTTTAGCCTGCCGGATCTGTTTTGCATGAACAAAATGATGATCTATTTAATCAGTGTTTCTAACTTTGCCGCAAGGCCTTCCGAGCGTAACCCTTTAGCAATAATTTTTCCTTCTTTATCCAATAAATACGTTTGTGGTATGCTTGTTATGCCGTACGATTTTGCCGCTGCCGATTGCCATCCGCCAAGATCGCTTACATGGTTCCAGTGCAGGTTGTCGCTCTTTATGGCTTCCATCCAGCTCTCTTTCTTCTCATCTAAGGATACACTGAAAATTTCCAATCCCTTTGAGTGATACTTGTCATACAGTTTTACCATAGCCGGACTTTCAGCTCTGCAGGGCTTGCACCAGGACGCCCAGAAGTCGACGATCACATATTTGCCTTTTAATGAAGAGAGGGCCAGTGCCTGTCCTTCAGGTGTCGGGAAAGAAATTTCAGGAGCAAAAGCGCCGACCGCTGTTTTTAACATGCTTTCTACACCCAAATGAAAGGCTTTTACCTGTGCCGATCCGGGATATTTTTTCATCAATGCTTCATCAACAAGTTTAAAGTAGCTTAAGTTTCCATCCTCACTGTATTCAGGAGTGAGCTGTTGAAGAGCTACAATTGCCACCAACGATGCGGGATTTTTATTGATCACATCGTGTAAATAGTTGTTCAATCCTTTCGACTCTGTGGTATAGGCCAGTTCGGCTTCTTTATTATACTGTTCCAATTTGGCGTTGTCTCCTTTATTAAGATTGGCGTAGGCCTCAAATGCGCGGAGGATAGAATCACACTTTTGAAAACTTTTCTTGGAAGTTTCGTTTACTGTCCAGAATAATTCCGACTCGGGCGAACCTTTAACGCGGAATGTGTTTCCCAGGTCGCGCGCATTGCCTGTAAGTTCCACTTTCTGTGTTGAATCGAGTATCAACATCGCGAAATTAGCGTCTGTTATGCGCAGACGATAAAAACCTAATGAAGGATTCGCGTTCAAAAAGGAGAACTCTCCGTTCTCATCCAGGGTGGTTGTGTCTGTTACATGAACACCTTGTGCGGTCATTTCTTCAAGATAGAGATGCTCGCCACCCGGGTTTTCGAGTTTGCCTTTCAGTTCAAATCCTGATTTCCTTGTTCCCTGTTCTTTTTCGTTTCCGCATGATGCAAGAAATACAGCTGCAGAGAAAAGAAAGATTGCTCGTTTCATAATTCAGTATTTATAATTTAGTTGTCCTCTCCCGCCATCGACTGCGCTCAGGTCAGGTTTGAGTAGAGCTATTCCTCCAATGCTTTTTTCATTAATTCATTTGCCACTTTCGGATCGGCTTTTCCTTTTGATAGTTTCATCAGCTCACCCATAAACAAGCCTATTACTCCAATCTTTCCGTTTTTGTATTCAGTTACTTTTTCCGGATATTTAGCGACCGCTTGTTTTACCAGTTCTATCAATGCATCCTGGTTGCTTTCCTGGACTAAATTATTTTCTTCCGCGATTTGCAGAGGTGTTTTTGTTTTCTCAACAAGCATCCTGGGGAAAACGGTTTGCGATGCAACGGTATTGCTCACTTTGCCGTCATCAACTAATTTAATAAGTTGTGCCAGACGCGATGGTTCGATCGGAAATTGTTCGATCTCCAAAGCACTTTCATTCAGGTAGGACTTAACGGGTCCCATCATCCAGTTGGCTGCGGCTTTGTAATTAGTGGAGTGTTTGATCAGGTCTTCAAAATAAAGCGCGAAACTTTTTATTTCAGTCAATACAGACGCATCGTATGCTGAAAGTTTTAGTAAAGTGGTGTACTTGTTGAATAATTCATTTGGCAAAGCCGGCAGTTTGGATTTTACCCCTGAAATATATTCTTCTGTAACGATCACAGGCTGCAGGTCAGGTTCCGGAAAATACCGGTAATCATTTGCCGCTTCTTTGCTGCGCATCGAGAAAGTTGTTCCGGCAACAGCGTCAAAGCTGCGGGTGTCCTGAACGACGGTTTCGCCTTTTTCAATAATATCTATCTGCCTTTTTACTTCATGTTCAATGGCACGTTGCACATTGCGCATAGAATTCATGTTTTTTACCTCAACTCTCCGTCCAAATTGTTTGGATCCTTTCAACATTACTGAAATATTAGCATCGCATCTCAGACTGCCTTCTTCCATATTGCCATCGCAAATATCAAGGTAACGAACCAGCTTACGCACTTCACTTAAGTATTTGTACGCGTCTTCACCTGAACGAATTTCGGGTTCGCTCACAATTTCCAGCAAAGGGATGCCCGCACGGTTAAGATCTATCAACGTATCATACGGGTCAATATCGTGCATGCTTTTGCCTGCGTCTTCTTCCATATGGATGCGGGTTAGATGAATATTTTTCATTGTCCCGTCATCATTTTTGATTGTAATATAGCCTTTTGTACAAATAGGGGTTTTGTCCTGTGTAATCTGGTAACCTTTGGGCAGATCGGCGTAAAAATAATTTTTACGGGCGTATTGGTTTTCTTTGCGGATAGTTGAATGAGTGGCTAGTCCCAAGCGTACAGCAAACTCTATCACCTTTTTATTTGTCCTTGGTAAAGTGCCCGGATGTCCTAATGAAATAACGCTCACATTAGTATTGGGCAGGCTCCCGTATTCAGTTGAGTCGGATGCATAGGCCTTACTTTTAGTAAGCAATTGAATATGCACTTCCAGTCCGATTACAGGTTCATATTTTTCGTATACACTCATGCTCAGATCGTCCATATATTTGGGATGTGCAAGATACAAAACAATTGATTATATGAGGCCGGGTAGACAGGGGTTGATTCATGAAGTGCCAATAAAATATTAAAGATGAAGCTATAGAATAGAAGCGAATAAAAGGATAGATTTGTCATACCTATAATTTTACATGATGAAAACCCAAACTTCTTCGATCCTGAAAAATCTGCTTATTGTCTTCCTGGTTTTTGCAGGACTGTATTATGCAAAGGGATTTCTTATGCCATTGTCTGTTGCAGCTGTTATGGCCACTCTCTTTTTGCCATTTTGTAATTGGATGGAAAGAAATAGGGTACCCAAGGGTATTGCTGCTTTAATATGCCTCTTGACATTGTTACTTGTTGCAACAGCGATAGGCGCTTTACTTGGCTGGCAGATAGCGGAGCTAACCGACGATATTGTCCTTATAAAACAAAGAGCCCTTGAAACCGGGGCACGTATTCAGCAATATATATTTTATCATTTAGGAATCTCCGCAGAAAGACAAATGGAAATTCTTAAGGACCAGCGGCCATCTGTTATAGGGGTTATTCCAATGATGGCAGGTTCACTGGCGAATGTGTTTACTGATTTTGTATTGGTGTTGGTGTACATCTTCTTTTTGTTGTACTATCGTATTCACATCAAGCATTTCCTGCTTAAACTTTCTCCCCCGGCACAGCGGGACGAAATGAGCCATGTGGTCTTCAGGGCTTCGCATGTATCACAGCAATACCTTGTCGGTCTGGCTAAAATGATCGTTTGTTTATGGATCATGTATGGCATAGGATTTTCAGTATTGGGCGTAAAGAATGCGATCTTTTTTGCCATTATTTGCGGACTGCTGGAAATAGTTCCTTTTATAGGAAATATTACTGGTACTACCATTACCGTATTGGTTGCCGCTGTTAACGGCGCCAGTCTTACAATGCTTGGAGGCGTTGTAGTTACTTACGCGATCGTACAGCTTATTCAAGGCTGGATATTGGAGCCGCTCATTGTGGGAGCACAGGTAAAGATTAATGCGTTGTTTACGATAATTGCGTTGGTCATAGGCGAATTGGTATGGGGTATTCCTGGTATTTTTTTAGCTATTCCGCTTACCGCGATGATAAAAATCGTGTGCGACCATATTGAATCGCTTAAACCCTATGGGTTCCTGATGGGTGAGATCGAGACCGGTCAGGGTGATCTTGGGATGGTAAAAAAGTTAAAGAGTTGGTTTAATAAAAGCACACATAATAGTGTAGGCAGAAAATGAAATTCCGTCCCGGTAATCTCTGCACATTACGCGAGGATTATTAACATAGGCATTGGGTCAAAATAAATTCCCTCAAAAAGCAATTGAACATGCGAACATTTGAATAACGAATTATGAAGTAAAAAAGGGTTAACAGCTATCATACGTATCATAGTTTAACCCGCCCAAAACGAATTAGCTGTGTTAAGGCTATCATTTCTAAATTCGTTATTCAAATGTTCGGTTGTTCGTTATTCAATTTAAATTAGGATGTTATTTTGTTCCAAGACTATAGTTTCTATCCCACATGGATATCTTCATT
>JAEUTS010000399.1 GCA_016787005.1 Bacteroidia bacterium | reverse complement strand
CAAACTGACTCTATCGCTACAGGGCTGACCGCTGGCACTCATACAGTAACTGTAACAGACAGCAAGGGATGTTTCAAGTCGGTCATTGTAACTATCGCTCAACCTATTATTATTATCGTATCCGCCACTAAAACAGATGTGGCGTGTAAAGGAGTTAATAATGGTACAGCTACCGTGCCTCTTCCAACAACAGGAACAGGCCCTTACACCTATTCGTGGAGCACTAATCCTGTTCAATCTACACCTACAGCTACGGGATTACCTACAGGATACTATGTTGTTACTGTAACGGACGTGAATGGTTGTGTAGGTTCGTCATCTGTGACCATTGCTGATTCACCAATGCTGTTAACTTCCGCATCAACAGATCCGGCTTGTCATGGTAGTGCCGCAGGAACCGCAACAATAAACGCAAACGGAGGTACACCAAATTACACCTATTCATGGTCCGACTCCGGCACCCAGACAACAGCAACAGCTTCCGGCCTTACCGCTGGAACTTATATTGGTAAAGTTGTTGATGCTGCAGGATGCACTGATTCGGTTACTGTAACAATTACTGAACCGCCGCTTTTGGTGCCTGAAGCCACGAATACAAGCACCACTTCATGCACAGGTGTCCCCACAGGATCTGCCCATGTTGATGTAAGCGGAGGCACCGCTCCATTTACTTACTCCTGGTGTAATTCACAAACAACACCCGATGTATCTGGTCTTGCCGCGGGCCTTTGTGCGATTATGGTCACCGATTCCAAAGGATGTTCGAAAACGGATACTATTAATATAGTACCTCCGCCACCTATTACTATTTCAACATTAAATACAAATTTATCATGCAATGGAGATAAAAACGGAGCGGCTACTGTAAGTCCTTTCGGCGGAGCACCCGCTTATACTTATTTGTGGAGTACAACTCCTGCTGAAACCACTCAAACTGCCGACAGCCTGGCAGGCGGCATTTATTCAGTTACAGTAACCGATGCCCAGGGATGTACTGCCGTTACTATTGTTACTATTATACAACCGGCTGCGCTAAATACATTGAACAGTGTTACCCCGGAATGTAATTCAACAATCAGTACCGCAAGGTTAACTGTAACCGGAGGTACACTCGGTTATTCTTACCTGTGGAGCACAAGTCCTGCACAAACAGACTCTGTTGCCACCGGGTTAACTACAGGCGTTTACGTTGCAACTATTACCGACTCCAAAGGCTGTACAGACACGGCTATGGTAACCGTAGCTGGCAACAACCCGAATGTAGTGGCCGATTATACAATTGCTTATGAGTATTCCTGCAATGCGGGTGTAATGGCTACATTTACCAATACCAGCACCGGGGCCACTTCATGGTTATGGAATTTTGGCGATGGAACAACATCCACACTTAAAGACCCTACCCACAAGTTCAATTATAACCAGACCTATAAAGTCACCCTCGTTGCCACAGGAGCTTTAGGCTGTACTGATACAATGAGCACGACCATTTCAATCAACCCGTTCAACGACTATTTGAACCTGATCGTACCAAACGTATTTACGCCGAATGGTGACGGCAGGAACGATTGCTTCCAGATAAGTGTTGGAAATAACCTGGAGCCATGTGTACAGCTAACCATATTTGATCGCTGGGGATTAAAAATGTATGATAATGAGAATGGTCTTTGCTGGGATGGAAACGGACCTTCCGGAAAAGAATGTCCTGATGGAACTTATTTCTACCTGGTAAAGGTAAGCGACAAAGGACTGCATGGATCACTAACCCTGATCAGATAAGAAAAATAAGAATAGCGCAAACAGCCTCCGCATTTTACGGGGGCTGTTTACTTTCCGATCAGTTTAAAAAACAAGTGCAACAGGCAATCCTGGCACATTAAATTTATTCCTATTGTGATAAGAATAACTCCCAATATCCTGCTCGCCCATTGCTGAACGGCCGGAGTCATTACGTTTCGCAACTGATTCGCAACAACCACCTTCAGAACATCTGTTGCCAAAATGGTTCCGAGAGCCGCGCAGAAACAGGTTATTATATCGATGTGTGAAAATTTGAACTCAGTACTTACAATACTCATCCAAAGGAACCAAAGAAAAAATACCGCAGGATTGAATGTGTTCAATAAAAATCCCTTTACAAAAGTGACAGAGCGCTTTTCCTGTTTAACATCAACACTATCCTTTATTTCTTTTTTTTGAAACAAAGCGATCGCACCAAATACAACAAGTAATATTCCTCCTGCAATTTCAATGTAAAATTTATTTTGCGCATCGCTCAACAGGCTGGCGGCACCCAGGTAAGCCACGGCTACATATAACACATCGCTGGTAAATATCCCGAATGCAAGTGTGATGCCTGAAGCAAGTCCGTTCTTTATACTGGTTTGAAGCAGGGCGAAAAAAGAAGGACCCAATGTCATGGCTAACATTAAGCCAAGCCCTATTCCTTTGAGGATCGCTTCTGTCATCAGTTTCGTTTAACCAGGTTATTCTGTGTGAGGTAATTTTCCCATTCGGTAAGCTTTTCTTTTTTTAATACACGAGGAAATTTATTCTGTCCTCCCTCTTTCCCTATCTTGCGCATCCAATCGTAAAAAACATGAGTAGGTAACACTTCAACAAAGATATCCTTCAGCGCAGCTATCCGTTCCACCCTGTAATCGTCATTGAGAATTTTAAGCTGCTCATCGATCTTTACTTTCAGCTGATCTGCATTAACTTTTTCATCGGTACCAATGTACCAACGATGCGCGAACAAGGATTCAAAATTAATTCCCGCCACTGAAAATTCTTTGATATCAATATTCAATTCATCTGAAACAATTTTGATCGCCTGGTTCATATTATCCTGCGATAAATGTTCTCCGCATAAACTCAAAAAGTGCTTGGTGCGGCCTGTGATCTTTATTTCGTAATGTTCCAGCGAAGTAAATCTGATCGTATCACCTATCAAATAGCGCCAGGCTCCTGCGCAGGTTGAGAGCAGAATGGCATATTCCACATCTTCCTGCACCTGCCCGACATGAAGCGCCACAGGGTTGGGCTTCATTGTTCCATCCGCGTCAAAATTATCATCCGTAAAAGGGACAAATTCATAAAAAATACCATTATTCATCACCAGCTTCATACCTGTAGCATCCGGCCGGTTCTGATAAGCAATAAATCCTTCAGACGCCAGGTATGTTTCAAGATATATGATTGATTTACCCAATAACTTCTCAAAGCCCTTCTTGTACGGTTCGAAGTGAACGCCACCATGAACATAAATAGCCAGGTTTGGCCAGATATCGTGTATGTTATTTACATTATAATACTTTATTATTTTCTCGAACAATATCTGTATCCACGCCGGAACGCCACATACGGCCGATATATCCCAGGCCTTCGCGTTTTTCATAATCTCATCGAGCTTAGCATTCCAGTCGCGCTCCTTTGAAATGCGTGAGCCCGGCTTATAAAAATGCTGGAACCAAAATGGAATATTTCCGGTAGTTATTCCGCTCAGGTCACCTTCAAAATAAGTTCCGTTGTAATTAAGGTGAGTACTGCCGCCGATCATAAGCATACCTCGTTCAAAATGTTCTTTAGGCAGATTGTAATGAAATTGGGAAAGAATCTGAAGTATACTTGTTTTTTTTATCGCCCTCAACATCTCTTTGGTGATGGG
>JAEUTS010000133.1 GCA_016787005.1 Bacteroidia bacterium | reverse complement strand
CTTCTATTTCATTGATGCGGGGTTGGGAACCGCTTAGTATTATGCTATTGAGATCGGGAAAAGTTTTTATGTCAACGTCCTTCTTCAGGTCGGGGGGAATAAAATCGACCACTTTATCAACTGTACGGTATTTGAGTGAAACTGCCTTTGTGGATCTCAGACCTTCCATTGAACGGTCGCCGAAAAGATAAATGCCATTTTCGTTTTTAAAGGTGAAGGTGGTGCCGTTTAAAACGTATCTGAGAAAATCTTCATACGTCATGTTTTTTACATTCATGGTAACATTGCCTTTCATTTCCGAAAAGAAGAAATAGTTGTATTTAAACTCGCCCGCGGCGACAGCGATCACATCGGCAATGGGAAGATTATTGGCTGATGCGGTGATCAATCCCTCTGTTACCTTAAAATCAAGTCCGGCTAATTCTTTTGGAGAATTTTTGTTGTCCTGCTTCCTTGCTTTTTGATTCCCCTCTAACTGATTTTGAGCGGTCGCATCCGGCTTTTCTATGAGATAGGTACTATCAGGGGTTTCAGTTATCTTAAAGCTATTGGCGAAAGCCAGTTTTCCAAGCGCGTTAGCCAATGGCATGTTTTGAATATATCCGTTTACAAGTTTTGCGGACATGTCCGGGGAGATCAATATGTTTTTCCCGGTAGCCTTCGTGACCACTTTCGCGAATGCCGTAAGACTGTCATTTATCAGATCAACACTCAGTAAATTTTTTTCTTTGTCATACGCGACCTTGATCTGCCTTTGCAGAGGTTTTGGCGGCTCCGCTGGCGGTGGGGTGTATTTCACAATGGACATTATTGAGCCTATAAAGTTGATGTCCAGGTCGTATTTTTTGCATAAAAAAAGCAAAACTTCCGATACATTTACTCCTGAAAAGTTATTGCTTACCACCGCGCTCAGGCTATTATCAATACTGATATTAAGATTGTTGCTTTCTGCCAGCCCGCTGATGAAATTCTGTAATGTGATGTTGTCGATGGAATATTCCACCTTGTTGTTCAATCCCAGTGAAGTTTTGGAGAGTTCTTTAAGCTTTTCTTCAATAGTTATAAAGCGATCCTGGGCCGATATGGAGCCGACAAATAAAACCAGCATCAGCGACACGATACCCCTATTTACTTTTGATAATAGACTATTCATCTGCATATAATTTAAAAGTTCTTTTGTCAGATGGCTTTCACACCTACTGGCTCAAACAGCCACCGGCTGTTTGCCCTAATTTAATTCATGTTCGACAAGATCGGATATACTTCATCTATTGAGGTATCCCCATTTTTAAACAGGTTAAACGCGTTCTCCGCTAAGGTCATAATGCCCTTTTGCTTCAGGTATTGGTCAATATTGGTGCTTCCCTTTTTCATATGCTCGGCAAGTTCAAAGTCGACCGGGATTACTTCATAGATGGCTTTACGGCCTTTGTAACCTGTATGATGGCAGTTTTCACAGCCTTGCGCCGTGTAGTGTTCTGTTATGTTTTCCGGGGCTTTATACACTCTTGGGTACCAAGCCTGATCAAAGGCTTCCTGTTTTTTACAATGCGGGCACAATAAACGTACAAGCCGCTGGGCGGCCGTTGTATTCAATGTGCTCGCAATAAGAAAGGGCGGTACTCCCATATCCGAAAGCCGTGAAACGGTGCCCCAGGCTGAATTGGTATGAATAGTGGAAAGTACAAGATGCCCGGTCATTGCCGCGCGTATAGCCATCTGGGCTGTTTCGTTATCACGGATCTCTCCAAGCATTATTATATCCGGGTCCTGGCGTAAAAAGGTACGTAGGGCATTTGCAAAGGTCAGACCTATGGCTTCATGTACCTGCACCTGGTTGATGCCTTCCAAAGTATATTCTATCGGGTCTTCAACGGTCAGAATATTTGATTTTACTTTATTGAGCAGCTTTAAAGTGGCGTAAAGAGTGGTCGTTTTTCCCGAACCTGTAGGGCCGCTGATCAGCAGTATGCCGTGCGGCTTTTTTACCCCTTCCAAAAAATAGCTTAATTCAATTTTTGAAAAACCGAGCTGATTGATGTCGATATTGGCTGCATCGTTGTTGAGCAGCCGTAATACTATTTTTTCTCCGTATAAGGTTGGTAATATAGATACACGGATATCGAATTTACCCTCTTCGCTTGTAAAAGAAATGCGCCCATCCTGGGGCAATCGTTTTTCCTCGATTTTCAGAGTGGCCGAAATCTTTATTTTATTAATAAGTGAGGGATATTCCTGCTTTGAGATCGTGTATCGTTCGATCAGCATCCCGTCAATACGAATGCGAACCCTGCATTTTTGTTCGTATACTTCAATATGTATGTCACTGCTGTGAAGTTGTTTGGCCTCTTTGATCAGGGTTTTCAAAAAATCATCGGGCTGACCTACATCTATTTTCCGGGTTTTATCAATACTCTTCTGCGCAGTGTTTTTCAGGTAATATTTTCCTAATGTTTTTTGAATTATTAGCGTTGGAACCTTTTCGATCTGTATGTTCTTTTCAAGGAGCATTTCAAGTTCTTCCTTGGAGGATGGTGAATACAGTTCTTCATCCGCGTAAAATGTGATCGTATCTGTTGTTACTGATTTTGGAATAATGTTGTAATGCCAGGCCTGCTCAGTTGTGATGGCCTGTTTAAGATCAAGGGTGAGTGATATGTGGTCGCTTGTGATCATAAGGCCCCATCCTAACCTTCCCCGAAGGGGAAGGAACTGGTTAGTGAATTTGTGTTTAAAAAATTTAATACCCAATAATCGTCATACAAGTCGATCCCGGGTTTAATCCATTTTACGGTTAAAACGATTATCAGCATGACTGACATAATTCCGGCTAATGGGACTTCTGCTGTTTTTATTGCTTTCAACTTTTTTAATGCAAGGAATAAAATAACGGATGCTATAAGACTCCCTAAATAGAAAGGCAAGAAATTAGCAGGGGAGAAAACTGTACAGAGCAGAATAAAAAATAAAATATCCCCAAGTCCCATATATACATCGATGAAATTCATAAACCGTTTGTTCTTTATTGAAAAGTACATGGTAAGCCCTGCCACCTGCACAAATGGAATAAACAGGTTGATCCCGAAATAGATTCCGGCTTGCGTTAAGTTATTTGTACGTATAGATTGAATTGAGAATAAAATGAATAGTATTAACAACGCTATTGATGATATAGACCTATCCTTAAAATCCTGGTAGACAAGGATCAAAAGCAAAGCAATTTCCGATATGGTAAAAAATGTGTTCATTAATCAGGTGTTACTTCTTTAAGGTTTTTGTCCTGGTCATTTTCCCATACATTAAATGTACCATTGCCATTAAAATCGGTTACGGCTGTGGCCCTCACCAAAAATTTATTGTTAGTGGCTTCCACGATCTCGAATCTGTAATTGCCTTTGCCGCCGTCGGTAACAAGTTTAGCGTGATCATAGCCTATTTCAGGAAGACTGTTTGAATACTTCGATTGCATGTAGAAATATTGCTTTTCCAGTGTATAGATCTGGTCGAGGTGTTCCTGGGCTTCAACGCTTTTTGCTTTGGAAATAAAACCAAACATGTTGGTGGAAACCAGCGCAGCCAATATGCCGATGATCGCTAAAGCGATGAGGATTTCCATCAGGGAGAATCCTTTTAGTTTTTTGTCTTTTAGTCCTGTTCTGTTTTTCATTGGATTGTATTTTTAGTTAAATAGTATAGCCGCATTGAATATCACTCCTGCGATAATTATTAAAACAATAATTACTTCAAGAGGTGTCCATCCTTTGACTTCTTTGTT
>JAEUTS010000362.1 GCA_016787005.1 Bacteroidia bacterium | reverse complement strand
TGATAGGCGGAGCAGTTGGCTTCCTGCTTACTATTTTATTTGTACCTTCTTTACGTAAGTTCTTTCACTTTGATATTCTTCATTTCGATGATCTGTTGATATGCCTTTTAGCCGGGGTATTGAGTATACTATGGCTGGAGGCGATAAAGATATTCAACAGAAAAAAGCACCTGTAAATCAAATATTTACAGGTGCTTTTTTCTGTTTTGTGATCCCGCTGGGACTCGAACCCAGGACCCTTACATTAAAAGTGTAATGCTCTACCAGCTGAGCTACGGAATCGTTTTTAAGAGGCTGCAAATATAGAAGCATTATTGGTTTCTGCAAAACTTATTATTCACATTGTTTTCAATATCGTCCAGCCGCCTTTAGGTTAGATAAAGTGTCAAATATTAGGCATAAAAGTGCTATACTTGTAGTCCAATGGTTTTTACGGGTACCCTCGAAATAAAGCCCAGGCAAGGTCTTAGCCAGTTGCGCTTCGGTGTAACACGGAGTGAGGCTGAAAAATATTTTGGAAAACCGGAAGCTATAGAGCATATTGATGATATAAAGGACTATAAAAGCATTGTCTGGCATTACTGGAAATACGGTTTTTCATTGTTTTTCGACGACAGGCTTCAAAATACATTTAGTTGCGTTGAGATCGATGAAGGTGATGCCTTGCTTTGGGGGCAACCGGTCTTTAAGTTGACCGAAAAAAAGATAATAAAACTTTTCAAGGCAAAGAATTTTACACAAATTGATGCAGAAGAACATGAATGGGGCGAAAAACGCTTGTCTTTTGACGATGCTATAGTTGATCTGTATTTTGAAAAGGATAAGCTTAAATCTGTTAATTACTGCGCACCGCATAATATTCAGGATGTATTATTGTTTCCGAATTGAGAAACTCGACTAAATATTGTTTTGTTTTAATCTCAATGCTGATGCTGACTGTGCTGTTAACTGCCCAGAATAGCTTTTATATTGTTCCCCAGTTTGATTTTGGAACGCCGCTGAGTGAGTTTAAAGCCAGCCCGCGTGTTTTAAATACAAAGTTCTGGCATTCGTATCAAATGCAGGGTGGGATATCTGTTAAATACAGGGTTGCAGAGATCATTGGTATTGAATTGGGTTTCACTCAAAATCAGCTGTTACTTTCTTATAACGATCAGCAGTTTAGTTCCAGGAACAAAGGTTTTGACACGGAACTGAGGAATAAGGTAAGCTATTATGGTTTGTTTGCCAATATTCACTTTGTATTCCTGCTTTCCGAAGAATCAAGGCTTTGTTGGACCGCTGGATATGGTATGAATATGATGAGATCGGGTGTGTTTTCCGAATCAAAATTATTTATGAAGAATAATGAAATGGTAAGTGCCAATACCAATTATTTAGCTCAGAACACATGTGTAAATACCGATATTTCATACGAACACCTCTTAAGGGGTAGGAATACGATAAGTATCGGATTGAAATTCAATTTTGGTCTCGACAATGTTTTAAATGGTGATTATTCCGTGATGCGTGATGGATCAGCGATCGAGGCCGAGCAGTTCGCTTCAAAAGGAACTTTTGTCGGATTGACCCTCAAATATGGATTCAGGTTCATATTTGTAGAGAAGCGGGTAAGAAAACCAAAAGTGAAAACACCTGTTAAGCAGACTGATACAGCAGTAGCAGTGGTTAACCCGGTAATTGTGGACCCGGTAGTGAAAGATCCTATCGTGATAGTCAAAGATGAGAATAAGAATACTGAAATAGCAGCGGGTAAGATACCAAAGGAAATTGCGGGGCGTGAGGTCAGGTTGATGAAAAAGGTGAGTGTTCGTGTACCTAAAGTAACGATAAGGGTTTACGACAGCGGAACGGTTGATGGAGATATTGTTTCACTGAATATGAATGGGAAATGGATATTGGAAAATTACCAGATCCGGAAAACGCCATATGTTTTTACCGCTGAGCTTCAGGAAGGAACAAACATACTTGTGCTGCATGCTATGAACCTGGGGTCGATCCCTCCTAATACGGCATCAATATTGATTGACGAAGGAGGAAAGAAACAGCATATGATCAGTTTAAAGTCGAGTTTGAGCACCAGCGGAACAGTTGAAATTGATTATAAACCATCAGGCAAATGAGCAGAAAATATAGTATAGCGGCTTTATTGGTCTTGTTTATGGGTTTTAATTCCTGTCAGAAGAAGGAAATGAAACTTACGATCAGTGAATCGGAGTGTAAGGATTTTTCCATTTCAAAACCATCCGCGGTTCTTACAAGTCCTTCTACCTGCGGAACATCAGCTGTAACATATTCTTATAAATTGTCATTTAAGTATAGCGGGAAAAAAGATTGCATTAGTCATGTTATAATTGATTCGAAATTTTACGATAAAAAAATAAATGGCATTTCAGGTGTTTCGGCCCCGTCCAGTATAGATAAAGCCAGTCCGACACTGGTAATAGGTGCGAATACCATCGATGTATATTATACATTTACTTTCTCAAGTGTTGCCGACGCGAATAATTTTTTCCTGGCTACGTTGAAAATCCACACAGAGAATGATTATTCAAATAAAAGCAATGAGATCAGTTTAGCGCTGTACAATACCTGCCAGGTTCCTGATCCCGTTTCATATTCAGTTGTTAAGACAGTAAATGTTACTTCGTCTATTGTTTCGATAACGCTTTATGATGATGCCGCAGAGGATGGTGATATTGTAACATTGAACCTGAACGGCAATTGGGTATTGACCAATTACACAATTAAAAAAGCCGGTGAAACATTTAACTTCGGAATAAACAGCGGGAGCAATAGTCTTGTCATTTACGCGGTAAGCCAGGGATCATCAGGGCCTACTACATTGGGCGTATCAATAAACGGAGGCGCTCAGATAGCTTTGAAACCAGATTTGTTAAAAGGACAAGCAATCAATATAGTATTTTAGGGTTCTTAAAATAAAAATTTTTTCAAATGAGAATTACATTAATAGGTTTTATGGGCTGCGGCAAGACCACCGTTGGAACTGTTTTGGCTGACAGGATGGGGTATGAGTTCCTTGATCTTGATAAGGTTATTGAAACAACCGCGAATAATTCCATTTCAGGTATATTTAAAACACATGGTGAAGAGGAGTTTAGAAAGCTGGAACAGGAGGCACTAAAGGTAGCTTTATCCAAAAATAATTGTGTAATAGCAACAGGAGGAGGTACACCTTGTTTTTTTGACAATATGGAAATGATCAACAAGGACAGTGTTTCTGTTTATTTAAAAATGAGTGTTGATAGTTTATTTGAACGCCTCGAAACAGAACAAGGCCAGCGTCCGCTGATCAGTAATTTCAATGATAAAGAGTTAAAGAAGTTTATTTCGGAATTGTTGCTGAAGCGCGAGCCATATTACAACAAGGCCCATTATAAAGTAAAGGCAAAAAATATACAGATAGGTGCTTTAGCTGATTTTATAAGGCAGGAATGCCTGTCGTCCACTGACGCTCACATTAAATAAACAGCTTCTTTCCCGCTTTTGGCCAGCTCAACAGAAATATGTTCCTGTAATGTTGTAGCGAGCGACAAGCCAACGAAATCAGCTTTTATCGGGTAGCGGTTGTGGTTGCGGTCAACCAATACTGCTGTGGTAATTCGTTTTACAGGCACATTTAAGAACGGGGCAAGGCCATACACCAATGTTTTACCCGAGTTAAGTACATCATCAACAAGAATCACCACCTTGCCGGAAAATTCTTTTGGCTTTATACTCAATTTCACTTCATCCTGCAGGGGATTATCTTTGTTCACTGTTATTTCCACTAAGGTTATTTTAATTTTAGCGATCTCTTCCAGTTTTTTAGCAAGTCGTTGAGCAAGAATATAACCTTTTGGAGCAATGCCGGCCATAATAATTTCTTTCTCCTCGAAATTATTTTCATAAATCTGGTAAGCGATGCGATCTGTTTTTTGCCGGATCTGGTCAGCGTTCAGTATCAGTGTTTTTGTTTCAGTCATTGTACCCAAACCTACATGATTTTTTTGAAAAAACACATAAACTATAATAAAAAAATCATGTACGGTTCTTCCTGACCTAAATATCTTTAATAATTGCGAAAAAAAAGTAAAAAATATGATTGATAAATTTGTGACTTTAGTCTTGAAATTTTTGATTTAATAACTATGACCAAGTAGCTACAAGTTTTAGTATTTTAGTGGAGTCAAATAGTATGGCCAAACAAATCACAAATAAATCGCAGGGAATCAAGTCAGCAGTTAAAAGCGCTATGCGCGAACCTGATAAGAAGCAGTTGTTTATTATGGCGCTTATTATCGCTGTGCTTGGTTTTATGTTGTATTCAAATACTTTTAATCATCTCTATGTGCTGGATGATTACCCTACCATTAAGGAGAACAAACTCACCAAAAAGGGCTTAGCTGGTATACCTGAAATAGTGAAGAATTCATATTGGTATGGTAATGATGGTAAGAATGACATGTTCTATCGTCCTTTATCGGTAGTCATGTTTGCTGTGGAGTGGGAGTTCTGGCCGGATAATCCTAAGGCCGGACACATTATTAATGTAATACTATATGCGCTAACAGGTTTCCTTTTGTTTTTTACTTTGCGAAAATTATTTATCAATCAAAGTGTGTTACTTCCCTTTGCCGCGGGGTTATTGTTCATGGCGCACCCTTTGCACACCGAAGTGGTAGCCAATATTAAAAGCCGCGATGAGATCATGACTTTTTTGTTTTTTCTTATTTCGCTATATACTTTATTGGACTATGCGCGCAAAGGAACTGTTTTAAGTCTTGTAGTTTCACTCATTTCCTTTTTTCTCGCTTTAACATCCAAAGAATCTGCGATCATATTTTTATTTGTCTTTCCACTTGCGTTGTTTTATTACACCGATCTTACCATTAAGAAGAATGCAATAACAATGGCGTGGTTCGTGGCGGTTGCGTCTGTGTATATGATAATAAGGGCTTCAGTACTGGATAACCAATTGTTGGGGGATGTAGTTTCGATCATTGATAATACAGTGGTTAAATGCGATTACCCGCATCGTTTTGCCACAGCTATGGTCATTATTGGTACTTATATTAAGTTACTTATATTCCCTCATCCTCTCGTGTATGATTATTCCTATGCTACTTTCAAGATTGTTGGCCTGGATAATATTTGGGCTCTGTTATCGATACTTATTTATGCAGGTATTGGTTATTACATGCTTAAGAATTTTTTAAAGAAGGATACTATAGTTTTTAGCCTTGTTGTATATATATTGCCGGTAATACTCGTATCAAATATCTTTTTCCTGACCCGTTCTACAGCTGCCGAACGGATGCTTTATTTGCCTTCGCTTGGCTTTGTGATCATATTGGTAATACTGCTCGCCCGGTTTTTCAAAACCGATATTGTCAAGTCGAATTTCAGTAACGTTTCGTCTTTGATTAAAAATAATGCGAAGTTGTTTGGTGTAATAGGGGTGTTACTTTTGGCTTATTCGTACAAAAGTTATACCAGGGCGGCAGTGTGGAAAAATAATATGTCTTTATTTAAAACCGATCTTGAATATATCCCCAACAGTGCCCGCGCGCAATACAGTTATGCCAATGATCTGACTCAGAATCTTGTAAAAGACTCTATCAGGACAGCTGCAGAACAAGAGAAAGCGTATAATGAAGCTATGACAGGCCTGAACAAGGCATTACAGATACATGAAGGTTATTTTGAACCCTATTTTGCCCTTGGCCAGCTTGCTTCATACAAGAAAGATTATGTGAAATCAATTGAGCTTTACAAGAAAGCAATGTCGTATAACAGGGAGTACCACTTTTTGTATAATAATATTGGCAACAATTATTTCAGACTTAATCAATTTGATACGGCCATGAAGTACCTGAATATTGCCATTACCATGCACCCTGATTACGCGGAGGCATACAGCAATATTGGTTCGGTTTATTTTACACGCGGTATGCAGAAAGAGGCCATTGAATCATACAACAAAGCCATTGAATATGACCCTAAATATTATGACGCCTACAAAAATATGGGCAGTGCTTATGGTATTTTGAAAGACTACAATAAGGCAATGGATTATTTTTTTAAAGCTATGAAGATAAAAAGTAATGATCCTGATCTGTATACCTTCATTGGCATGACTTACGGCTTTATGGGCGATGCCGCCAATGCCAAAACCTATAATGATAAGGCCGCTGAACTAAGGCAGGCGAGGGGGAAATAAAACAGTTCAATGTTCCGGGTTCAAGGTTCAATGTTAAAGAGATTTCGAACTTTGAACCTTGAACTTTGAACCCGGAACTATAACCTTTCCAAAAGGATTACATTCTCCACATGATGCGTCTGAGGAAACATATCGACCGGTTGTATTTTGCCAACCTTGTATTTTGCACAAAGTAAGATCAGGTCGCGAGCCTGTGTAGCAGGGTTACAGCTT
>JAEUTS010000325.1 GCA_016787005.1 Bacteroidia bacterium | reverse complement strand
TGAATTTTCATTGCTAAATTTTAAATTAAAAATTACCGATTACCCGACAACTGATTACCGAATACTTATTTTTTCCCTTCTATCCATTTAATTATCTTTTCATTCATTGGAGAATCATTCGCAGAAACAAAATCAACCCATTTACCCTTCTCATCGATCATAAATTTCTGGAAGTTCCATTTTACCTCAGCGTCAGCTACGCCATTCTGATCTTTCCTCGTCAACCATTGATAGATGGGATCTATATCTTCTCCTTTAACTGATATCTTTGACATCATCTGAAAAGCAACTCCATAATTTTTTTTACAAAACTCGGCGATCTCAGTATTGGTACCGGGCTCTTGTTTACCAAAGTTGTTAGCAGGAAAACCAATAATAGTAAAATTTTGCCCCTTATACTTATCATATAACTTCTGCAACTCTTCATACTGCGGTGTATTGCCGCATTTGGAAGCTGTGTTTACCACTAACACTTTTTTTCCTTTTAAAAGGGCAAGGTCGAATTCCTTTCCATCAATTGTTATCGCCTTAAAATCATGGAATGTTTTCATTGTTTTGGATTGTGCAAAGATCGTATTGAACATAAAAAGCGCAATGATCAGGGAAACCATTTTTCTCATTGTACAGATTTATTGATTGGAACAAAGATAAGGATATAATGGGATCGCCGCCCTGATGATACAGGTTCTTTGGAATACGCTTGCTTATAGGTCACCTCACATTGTAACCGCCCGGCATTGGATTATGGTGCAGTGAGGCTAACATTTACACTGCAGCCGTTTTTATCCTTAATATTGATGGAATAAGAACCCGGGCAAAGCTGATTTTTATACCGGTTCAAATATCCATCAGGCCAGGAGTAGCTATAAGGACCTGTGCCTCCTGCTGCATTTATCATTAGCCATTCTTTGCAACCACAGGTAACACAGTTGGCAGTGCCTTTGGTAAATTGTCCCACTAAAGCCGAGGGCGAAATTATAGAGGCAACGGAAATAGCAGTGCAGCCTTTACTATCAGTTACAGTTACTGTGTAGATTTGAGATGTTAGATTTGAGATTTGAGATGCGGTACCACCATTACTCCAGCTATAGGTGAATGTGGGACTACCTCCTGTCACTGCCGCTAAAACTGAACCGTTGGCACTTCCATTACAAGTTATATTCGTTGCGGTAGTTGTTACAGTAACAGTGGGATTGACTGTTACTATTGCTATAGAAGTGGAACTGTTCCCCCCCGCATCTTTTATTGTAACCGTGTATGTGGTGGTTAATACAGGGCACGGATTTATATTTTGTGTAGTAGCACCATTACTCCAGGAGTAAGTATATGGACTGGTTCCACTTGTGCCGTTTGATGTCACTGAGGCACAGGAGCCCGCGCATACTGAACTGCCAGTGGCGGTAACAGTTGGGCCATTACAATTAACAATAGTAATGTTTTGAATTATTTTATTATTGCACCCCCCGCTGATTACAGTATGCGTAATACTATATGACCCAGGGGATAAAAAAGTATAAGAAAAATCGGTTGTACTTCCACTTGTTATGTTCAATCCATTGGCAGGAGCAATTGTCCAGCTATAAGAAACACCTGTCCCCGGCGAGGTACCGGTATTTATGAAATTTGTAACAGTTCCGACACAACCGGGTGAAGATGTAAATGTAGCTGAAACAGGACTTGTACCTGTGATGTTGTATACTTTAGTAACACTACAACCATTCATATCAGTAATTGTTAACGTGTAATTTCCTGCTGTCGGGCACGAAATTGTTGTTCCGGTCTCACCGGTACTCCAGTTATAAGTATATGGTTGAGAAGGTCCGTTTGCAACAGAGACCGTCGCACTTCCGCTTGTAGTGCAACTGATATTCGTGCTTGTTGTGCTTAAAACATTCATAGAAGGATTGACACTTACAGATGCAATCGTTACAGCATAGTTTCCAAAAGCATCTGTAACTGTTGCGGTATAAGAAGTAGTTGTCAAAGGACAAACGCTGATGGTTGATGTTGCTGCTCCTGTGCTCCACGTATATGTATAAGGAGTTGAACCGCTAGATCCGGAAGCCGATAAATTTGCACATGTTACTGGAGGACATATGGACGCCGGTGTTGTTGCGGCTGTAATAGTGCATGAATTAACAACAATTGACTTTACAATAGAATCTTTTCCACATGGAAGTGAGATAACCAGTTTAGTTGTATAAACGCCGGGGCTTGAATAAGTAACAGACGGATTCTGTTGGGTGGAGTTAAGCGGTGTTCCACCCTGGAAAGACCAGGAATAGCTAATTCCTGTGCTATTACATGATGTATACGCGGAAGTATAATTAGCAGATTGACCTGCGCAAATTACAGGATCATTGACACTAAGGTTGCTGGTAACTCCACCACATGTATTAATATACAATTTGGAAAAAGCGCAATCAAAATTACCGCCGCACACCGGCTGGTATGCATTTGCAGTAACAGGATAAGTACAGTTCGACATTGCATTTAAATAAACAAAGCACCCTGACACAGCAATGCTGCCCCCTCCTGCCTGAACTTCATTATTCGGGCTGGAAGGATCACCAATACCAATATACCCGGAACAAATAAGTTGTCCCTGCTGATCGAATGTGGCAATGTATTGATCTTCACTCCCTGCAAATGTTTTCTGATATGCACAGGATGTAACAGGCATATTTGTACTATATGTATCACCCGCTGCAACAATATTATTATTAACATCAACAGCTAACCCTGTCAGCTCTTCAAGGTTACCGGTTCCTCCAAAATAGGTACCCCAAACCCTTGCTCCTGCATTTGTAAATTTAATAACAGCTCCATCGCCCAAACCACCACAGGTGCATGTTGGTTGAAACGTTCCGGCGGTAGCTATGTTAGTGATTGATGTTGTAGGGAATCCTAAAAATACATTTCCTAAGGCATCGGCGGCAACACATGCCTGGCCCGCCCTAAGACCTTCGTCGCCTCCGCCCCCATAAAAAGTTGACCATACAGGAAAACCGGTAGCGGGATCGAGACGACTCAGATAGGCATCGCCAACTCCACCTGCATAAACGCCCTGAAATGCAGAAACCAGGGGAAAATTTGCTGATTGCGTTATCCCGCATATGTAAACATTATTTGCAGCATCGGTTGTTACTCCTGTTCCATCATCATCGCAGCAACCACCGAAATAGGTCGCCCACTGACGAACCCCGGAATTATTAAATTTTACAACATAAGGATCCCTTGGACCCGGAG